>NZ_CDWRCM010000022.1:10849-23686 GCF_977927585.1 Frankia sp. CcWB2
CCATGTTCACGTCCACATCGTCCCCGGCCACCTGACCATGATTGTCGCCATCCCGAGCCGCCGACGCCTGTCTCCGAACGTCGGGAGGACGTCCTCGCCGCATTCCGCCGGACGCCCGCGGCGCGCCGGTCAGTCACTCCCTGAGCCCCGGCCCGCCACCGAGAGACTGACAGACATGCACGTCACCATTCCACCTGCCCGAGGATCTCGTCGAATTCAGCGACAGAGGCGCGGACCAGAATGCACGGGTCCGCCCTCAACTCGAAAACAGCTCAGGGATTCAGCAGATTCGGGGAAGTTGCTCGCCGACCGGGAGGTCCACCACGCGGCTCGCGCCGAGACCGGTCCTCGCGACCACCATTCCCGGGTGTTCCGCGGTCACCATACCTATCACGGCCGCGTTTCGGCCGAGTGGGCACGCGCGCATCGCCTCAAGCACCCGATCGGCGTCCCGCGGCGCGACCATCGCCACGAGCTTGCCCTCGTTGGCAATGTAGAAGGGGTCCAGCCCGAGAATGCTGCAGGCGTCGAGGACCGGCTCGGGAACGGGAACATGCCGTTCGGTGATGACGATTCCCACCCGCGCGGTCCGCGCGATCTCGTTGAGTGTCGCGGCCAGTCCTCCGCGCGTCGGGTCCCGCAGGGCGTGCACGTCCGCACCGGTGCGCAGCATAGCGCCGACCAGTCCGTGCAACGGAGCGGTGTCACTGCGGACCGCCGTGGCAAATTCCAGGCCCTCCCGGCAGCTGAGCACGGCGATCCCGTGCAGCCCGATCTCGCCGCTGACCAGGACGACGTCGCCCGGCCGGGCCCGAGCGGGCCGGATGTCGACGCCGTCGGGAACCAGGCCGATCCCCGCCGTGTTGACGTAGACCCCGTCACCGTGACCGGCATCGACGACCTTGGTGTCACCGGTTACCAGCCGGACGCCCGCGACACGGGCCGCCGCTCCGAGCGCATCCGCCACCCGGCCAAGATCGGTCAGCTCGGTGCCCTCTTCCAGGATGAACGCGGTCGAGAGGTACCGGGGTTCGGCGCCGGACATCGCCAGGTCGTTGACAGTTCCGTTGACCGCAAGATCGCCGATCGAGCCGCCGGGGAAGAACAACGGTCGAACGACGTAGGAGTCGGTGGTGAACGACACCCGTGCGCCGTCGACGGTGACCACGGCCGCATCCCCCAGGTCCTCCGGACCGCCCGCGCCGGCGACTCCGAAGGCCGGCAGGAAGAGATGCTCGACGAGCTCGGCCGACATCGCGCCCCCGCCGCCATGCCCCATCACGATCGTGGGGCACTCCACCAACGGCACAGGACAGGTCCACGCGGCCGGATCCACCGCCGTCACGGCCTCATCCACCATGTCCCACCTCCAGCGCACGTCCCACCTCCAGCGCACGTCCCGCTTCCGGCGAGGCCTGCGCAACCGCCGGAGAGGTGCTCATCCGGCGGTAGAGGTAGTAGGCGGCACAGGCCCACCATGGTCGCGCCGAGCGGGGTCCGCGGCGTGCACTGCCGTCCGAAGGCCACGCACTCATGCGGCTTGATCAGGCCTTGGAGCACCTCGCCCGATCGGCACGCCGAAGACTCGGCCGTGTGGACATCCGCCACGGCGAACCGCAGCTCCGCGTCGAAGTCGCGGTAGGCCGGCGACAGGCGCCAGCCGCTGCCCAGGATGACACCGATGCCCCGCCAGGCCCGGTCGGCCACCTCGAAAACGTCCCGCAGCATCGCGATGGCGGCCGGGTTGCCGGCGGCCGGAACCGCCCGGGGATAGGCATTCTCCACCTCGTGTCGGCCGGCCTCCAGCTGCACCACGGTGCGCCGGATGCCCTCGAGGAGGTCGAGTGGTTCGAAGCCGGTGACCACGATCGGCACGCCGTAACGCCGCGCCAGAGCCGGGTACTCGCCGGTGCCCATCACGCTGCAGACGTGACCAGCGGCCAGGAACCCCTGGACGCGGCAGCTCGGCGACTCCATGATCGCAGCGATCGCCGGCGGTACCAGCACATGCGACACCAGCAGGGAGAAGTTGCCCAAGCCGAGCCGTTTCGCCTGGAAAACCGTCATCGCGTTGGCCGGCGCAGTGGTCTCGAATCCGATCCCGAAGAACACGACCTCCCGATCGGGGTTGCGCTGGGCGATCGTCAGGGCGTCCAGCGGGGAGTAGACCACCCGGACGTCGGCACCCGCGCTCTTCACCCGGAAGAGGTCCCGATCGCTCCCCGGTACCCGCAGCATGTCGCCGAAGGAGCAGAAGATGACGCCCGGCCGCGCGGCGATCTCCAGAGCCCTGTCGATGATCTCGAGCGGGGTCACGCACACCGGGCAGCCGGGACCGTGGATCATCTCGATGCCCTCGGGCAGAAGCTGATCGATACCGTGCCGGATGAGCGAGTGGGTCTGCCCACCGCAGACCTCCATGATCGACCATGGGCGGGTCGTCGTCGCGTGGATCTGTTCCAGCAGCCGACCGGCCAGCTCCGGATCCCGGAACTCCTCCAGATACCTCACCGCGTCATCCCCTCCTCCTCGCCGGCCCCGCGGGCCGTGGCACTCACACCGTCCGCACCGTCACCCAACTCCTCGGTCAGGAGTCCCATCCGCGCGAAGGTGGCCAGCGACGCCAACGCCGACCGTTCGTCCAGCCGTTGGATCGCGAACCCCACATGCACGATCACGTACTCGCCGACCGTGATCTCGGGCAGGTACTGCAGGCAGACGTCCTTGCGCACACCTCCGAAATCGACCTCGGCCGTCCGGGCCCCGTGGCGTTCCTCGATCCCCACCACCCGTCCTGGAACCGCGAGACACACCTGTTCCTCACCCCTTTTCCCGCGCCTTTTCCCGCGCCTTTTCCCGCGCTGCGGCGACGAGCAGCTGACCGAGAGCGATCCCCCCCGTCATTCGGAGGTACCCGCGCATGCCGCAGCACCGTGAAGCCCCCCGCACGCAGTGCCCTGGATGCAGCCGTCGCCAGAACGGCGTTCTGGAAGACCCCGCCGGTGAGTCCGACCAGGTCAAGGCCCACCTCTACGCGTGCTCGCCGGGCGAGGTCCACGATCATCGCCACGACGGCTGTATGGAAACGGGCCGCGGCGGTCTCCACGGCGAGCCCGGCCGACAGATCCCTCACCATCGCCCGGATGACCGGCGCCGGGTCGATAATCAGCGGCCTGCCCGGCCCCTGCCCGCGCAAGGCGAACGCGTGGCGTTCGCGGTCGTCCGCGCCACCGCCGGTCGCGGCCCGCGCCCGGGCCTCCAGCTCGATCGCCGCCTGCGCCTCGAAGTCGACCTCGTGACGGATGCCGAGCAGCGAGCTGACCGCGTCGAAGAGCCGCCCCATGCTGGAGGTCGGCACGCAGCCCAGCCCGCTGGCCAGCTGGTGGGTCAGCGCCCGCCGCTCCGGCTGCGGGCAGGCGACGACCGGCGGCAGGGTGGGATCCCAGCGGACTCCGGCGGCGTGCAGATGGGCAAGCGCCATCCGGCAGGGCCGCCGAACCGCGGCGTCCCCACCGGCAAGCGGCACATAGCCCAGGTGGGCGAAGCGCCGGAACCCGTGGTAGTCGGCGATCAGCACTTCGCCGCCCCACACGGCCCGGTCGGGGCCGTAGCCGGTCCCGTCAAAGGCGAATCCCACCACCGGCCGGGTGCCGTCGAGGCCGTGCTCGGCCATCAGCGCGGCCACATGAGCATGGTGGTGCTGCACGGTCCGTACCGGTCGGCCGGCGGCGTGCCGCACCGCCCACTGGCGCGACCGGTAGCCCGGGTGCGCGTCGGTGACGAGCTGGCGGGGGGGTGACGCCGGTCAGGTGCTCGAGGTGCCGCTCGGCGGCATCGAGGGCGCGCATGGTGGCCAAGTCGTCCATGTCCCCGATGTGCCCGCTGAGCCAGGCCGACCGGCCCGAGCCCAGGCCGCAGGTGTTCTTGAGGTCGGCCCCGACGGCCAGCGTCGGGGGCACCTCGAACGGCAGCGGCACCGGCAGCGGCGCGTAGCCACGCGAGCGGCGTACCGGCGACGGGGCACCGTCGACCACCCGGACAACGGAGTCGTCGCAGGGCACCCGGATCGGACGGTCGTGGCGCAGCCAGCCATCGACGAGCGGGGCGAGCCGGCGCAGAGCGTCGGCGTCGCCGGCCGCGATCGGCTCGCCGCCGAGGTTCCCGGAGGTCATCACCAACGGCGGCCATCCGGCGGTGCCGACGGTTCGATGGACGGGCCCGGGCTCGCCTGGCAGGCCGAGCAGCAGATGGTGCACCGGCGTGTAGGGCAGCAGCAGACCGAGATCGGGGTTGTCCGGGGCAACGGAGTCGGCGAGCGCGGGACGGCCGTCGCGGCGACGGCGCACCAGCACGATGGGCCGAGCGGGGTCGGTGAGCAGGGCCGCCTCCCGCTCGTCGACATGCGCCAGGCCCCGGGCCGCAGCCAGGTCGTGGACCATGACGGCGAACGGCTTGCCGCCGCGCCGTTTGCGGCGTCGCAGGGTCGTCACCGCCGTCGGGTCGGTGGCGACGCAGGCGATGTGGTAGCCGCCCACCCCCTTCACCGCCAGGACGCCACCGTCGGCGAGCAGCCGCCGCGCCGCAGCGAGCGCGTCCTCGCCGGTCCGCGGCGCGCCCGACGGCGACACGAACTCCAGGCGCGGTCCGCACGCCAGGCAGGCGATCGGCTGGGCATGGAAACGCCGGTCGGCCGGATCGGAGTACTCCCGCTCACACACGGGGCACATGGCGAACCGGGCCATCGTCGTTGCCGGCCGGTCGTAGGGAAGGTCGGTGATGATCGTGAACCTGGGTCCGCAGTTGGTGCACGTGATGAACGGATGCCGGTAGCGCCGGTCCGCGGGGTCGGCCAGTTCCCGCAGGCAGTCCGGGCATGTCGCCACGTCGGGGGCCGCCGCCGTACGCCCGCCCGCGGCCGGCCGGGACCGGGCGATCGCGAAGCCGGATCCGCCACAGGGCGGAAGCTCCGTGGTCACGACCCGCTCGACCATGGCCAGCGGCGGCACGTCGCAGCGAAGCCGGCGGGCGAAGTCCTCGACCGCGCCGGGGATTCCCTCGACCTCCGTGACCACGCCGCCGGTGTCGTTGCGCACCCAGCCGGTCAGAGCCAGCTCCGTCGCGGCGGCGTGGACGAACGGCCGGAAACCGACCCCCTGGACCAGCCCCTGGACGACGAACCGTCGCCGGGCCCGGCCGCCCGGGCCGGCCTCCCGACTCGGTTCACCGGCCCCGCCCACCGAGAGCGCCGGCCGGGTCATGCGGCCCGCCGTGCCGTCCGCCATCACATCTTCTCGATCCTGATGTATCGGACGAGGGCCGGATACTCCCTCCAGAACAGGCCGACGGCACCGGCCACGCCGACGGTCGCCAGCACCAGCTTGCGACTACTCATGCTCCACCTCCTCGGTACCGCTTTCTCATGGGTATCCGCGGGCTTCGGGTGGTGCGCCGCCCGCTGGGCGCTACCCCGGCGGCAGGTTGGGCATGCTCCTCGGTGCGACGGGATTGCGCCTCTTCGGCCGGACGCCGGTGGAGCGCCGTGCGTCGGCGCTGCCATCGGCGTGGTGCCCCGCCTGCCATCGGTACGAACCGGTCGCGTTGCCCTGCGCTACCCCCTTGACGTGCGCGGTGGCGTCCGGCGCGACGTCGGGCTTACCGACTCGGATCTCGGCCATCTCGTCCTCCCCTCCCTCTCTTTCCTCTCAGCCCCGCCCCGCGGGGCCCGCGCGGCCCTGGCCCGTGAGATGGACCGGCCGTGCGGGCGCAACGGGCTCCCGGACCCCGGCCCGCACCGGGCTTGCGGGCCGGCGGCCGAGATCGGCGAAGAACCCGTCGATCGCCGGCCGCACGCGCCTGCCTCCGGACAGGCCCCTCCACTCCCGCCGGATGACCGCCACGAGCCGGTGACAGTCGTCGACGGGAACGATCCAGTGCTCGTGGCGGCCGTGGGCGGTGTTCGTCAGCAGTGCCTCGACCAGCGGTGTCAGGTCACCCAGCGCCGGGCAGCGCCGCACGATGCCGCGCCACGTGCCGGGCTCGACGTCCCAGCGGGTGGCGCCCATCGGGCTGGGATAGCGGGCGCTGACCGAGCCGTCGGTCCCGACGACGAAGAACGCCAGCCCCACCGGGGTACCCAGCTCGTCCGCGTCGAGTGCGGGAAGCCGCAGCCGTCGCCGGGGAACAAGCCGGAAGTGCCCACGCCCGGCAGCCTCCCGGTCGAACAGCAGCGCGCACGCCTGGCAGGCGCAGAGCAGCTCGTCGCGTTGTTCGTCGAGGATGTGCCGATGCTCCGCCGGCACGGCGGTCCGGCACATGTCGCAGCGGGCCTCGGCCGCGCCGGCGCGGCCGGTCGCGGCGTGCACGAGCCGCCGCAACGCGCCGTCGGCCGTCGGGGATATCGGGGACGTCATGGGCCCACCCCGTCAGCGACGGGCCGGGCGAGCACGGTGTCGAGGGGAACGAAGGCGGTCCGCTCGGGTGCGCCCGGCGCGGGCAGGCGCCGGACGTCGGACAGCTCCGGCGCGACGGCGAGCACGGCCTGGCGAACCGCCTCGGTGATCCCCGCCGAGGTCGAGCCACACCCGCCGAGGGTCAGCCGGACCTCGGCCACCCCCCGTTCGATCCCACTCAGCTCGATCTCCCCACCCCGGTCCCGGATCCCGGGCCGAAGCTGTTCGATCGCCCGCGCGACCCGGGCCCCGACCGGCTCGGGATGGACGTCGTGCAGGACGAGCAGATGGTCGAGCAGCTCGTCGCCGGTGAACGCGGCGAGCACCTCCGGGGCCCCCGACGCGTATCCGACGGCTCGGGCCAGCGCCTCGCCGTACACCGCCGCGAGTGTCGCCACCGCATCGATCGCCAGCTCGCCACTCGGCCCCGGGATGCGCTCCACCTGCGCCAGCACCTCGTCGAGGTGGGCGAGCCGGCCCCGCACGGCGAGATCGTCGAGCCGGTGCCCACCCGCGCCGTCCGGATCAACCATGGCTGGCCCCGAACATCGGCGAGTGCACCGTGCGCAGAGTGCGGCCCCGACCGAGATACATGTGCACCCCGCAGGGCAGGCAGGGGTCGAAGCTGCGCACCGTCCGCATAACGTCGACGCCCTTGAACCCCTCCGGACCGTTCTCCTCGAAGATCGGCATGTTCTGGACCGCGTCCTCGTAGGGGCCCGGGGTCCCGAAGAAGTCGCGGGGGCTGCCGTTCCACGGCGTCGGCGGGTAGGGGTGATAATTGGCGATCTTGCCGTCGCGCACCACCATGTGGTGCGACAGCACGCCGCGCACCGCCTCGTGGAAACCGCAACCGATCGTCTCGTCCGGCACGTCGAAGTCGCAGAACACCCGAGTGTCACCCGAGCGCACCCGATCCATGCCCTGCTCGAGGAAGTACAGCGCCATCGCCGCCGCGTAGGCGACGAAGTAGACGCGGGCCCGGTCCCGCTCGATCGCGTTCGACCAGGCCGGCGGCTTCCACTGCAGGTCGACGGCGGGCAGCGTGCGGCTGCGCGGCAGCGAGATGTTCACCGCGCCCCCGGTCGCGGTGACGTAGGGGGTGTTCACCAGTCCGGCGAGTGCCGTGGTGTAAAGCCGGGCGAAGGGCCCTCCCCCGGTATCCAGGGCGAGATGCTCGCCGCTGCGGGCGTCGAGCCACCGCGGGCTCATCACCCAGCTGTACTTCTCCCCGAAGTCCCGCTTCTGCGGCACCGGCAGCGTCGTCTGGTTCCACGGATGGCGCATGTCGACCGGATTTCCGAGCGGATCCCGGGTGACGAACGGCTCCTCGTTCACCCAGTCCTGGTAGAAGGAACTGCCCAGCAGGATCCGGATACCCAGATTGATCTCCACCAGGTCGGTGGTCAGCAGATCGCCATCGACGACGATCCCGGGTGTCACGTGCATCGCCCGGCCCCAGGTGGTCATGTTCTCGTACCGGTAGTCCACGACGTTCGGATCCTGGAACGCGCCCCAGCAGCCCAGCAACACCCGGCGGCGGCCGACCTCCTCGTAACCGGGCAGCGCCTCGTACCAGAAGTCGAACAGGTCGTCGTGCAGCGCGACGGCCTTCTTGACGAAATCGAGGATCTCCATCAGCCGGCTGAGGTAGTCGGTGAACACCGTCGGTTCCGGCATCGTGCCGACCCCACCCGGATACAGCGTGGAGGGGTGCACGTGCCTGCCCTCCATCAGGCAGAACATCTCGCGGGTGATCCGGCTGACCTTGAGGGCCTCCCGGTAGATCTCTCCCTCGAACGGGTTGAACGAGCGCATGATGTCAGCGATAGTCCGCATGCCGTGCACGGCCGCGTTCGGTGCGGCAGTGGCCTCTGCCCGGGCCAGCACGCCGGGGTTGGTCTGCTTGACCATCGCCTCGCAGAAGTCCACGAATACCAGGTTGTCCTGGAAGATCGTGTGGTCGAACAGGTACTCGGCGGCCTCTCCGAGATTAAGGAGTCGAAATGAAATAACTTGCGCGTTTCGAACCCTCCACAGGCCTGTGACCTGCGATGATGCTCTCGATCACGTATTTGTTACTTCATTACGTCCCCTAATGATCCATTCCGCCATCGGCGGGTTCGCGATGCCGTACGCCATGTTCTGGGCGTAGACCGAGCAGGTGGTGTGGTTGTCCCCGCAGATGCCGCAGATGCGGCTGGTGATGAAACCCGCGTCCCGCGGGTCCTTGCCCTTCATGAACACCGAATAACCGCGGAACAGCGACGAGGTTCTGTGACACTCGGTGACCCGCCGATTGGCAAAATCGATCTTCGTGTAGATCCCGAGATTGCCGATGATGCGCGTGATCGGGTCCCACGCCATCTCCACGATCTGGGCGGGCTTCTCCCTGGTTCTCGACTGCCTGGTCGTCGTCATCGCACAATCCCTTCGGCATCGCTGGGCCCGGCCCTAGGCCCGGTCCTAGGGAGTCGAAATGAAATAACTTGCGCGTTTCGAACCCTCCACAGGCCTGTGACCTGCGATGATGCTCTCGATCACGTATTTGTTACTTCATTACGTCCCCTAGGGGCGGTAACGCGGGTCGTAGCCGGTGGTCAGCAGCTCCCGGTTGTGCCGCCACTTCGGCTCGGTGTTCGCCGTCGCATTGGTGATGCCACGCAGCCTGCGGATAAACGACCCGTAAGGTTTGATCGCGAGCGAGGACAGGCTCGCTCCCGGCGGCATGTCCATGAACGGCATGAACTTGTCCGGGAATCCCGGCATCGTGCAGGCGATGCAGATGCCGCCCACGTTCGGGCAGCCGCCCAGCCCGCCCATCCATCCGCGCTTGGGCACGTTGCAGTTCACCACCGGACCCCAACAGCCGATCTTCACCTGGCACTTCGGCGAGTTGTAGTCCTTCGCGAAATCGGCCTGCTCGTAGTAGCCCGCCCGGTCACAGCCCTCGTGCACGGTCCGGCCGAAAATCCACTGGGGTCGGAGCTGGTCGTCCAGCGGTGGCGGTGGTGCCGCGCCCGCCGCGTGGTAAAGCACCCAGGTCAGCGTCTCCATGAAGTCGTCCGGTTGGACCGGGCAGCCGGGGACGTTGACGATCGGCAGGTTGCCGGCGGAGGTGAAGTCATGGCCCAGGTAGTCGGCAAGGCCCATCGACCCGGTCAGGTTGCCGGCCATCGCGTGGATCCCGCCGTACGCGGCGCAGGTGCCGATCGCGACGACCGCCCACGCCCTGGGGGCCAGCCGGTCGATCCACCAGTTCAGGGTCAGCGGCTGGCCGGTGTCCGGATCGTTCCCGAACGACGTCCAGTACCCGTCGCCGTGGATGTTCTCGTTCGGCATCGAGCCCTCGATGACGAGGATGAACGGCTCGATGTCACCGCGGGCCGCGGCTCGGTACGGGGCCAGGAACTCCTCCCCGCCGACGGTCGGCGACAGCACCTTGTTGTGCAGATGGACCGTCGGCAATCCCGGCACGAGCCCGGTGACGACATCCTCGATCGCCGGCTGGGAGGCCGCGGTCACCGACACCGTGTCGCCGTCGCAGCTCATCCCCTCGGAGATCCAGAGGATGTGCACCTCGTCGAAACCGCCGCGTCGCGGGCTCCCGGGCTGCGGAGTCACGGACTGCGGGTTCGTGGCCGTCATCTTGGCCTCTCCCTCCTACTGGCGGATGCTGGGGATGGATCCCACGGGCCGGGGTCTCGGATGATCTGCGCGATGAGCCGCACCGCGTCGTCGACGGCCATCCCCGCGGCGCGGGACAGTCCCATCCGCTCCTCGACGACGGCGGGTCGGCAGCCGACGACCAGCACTCGGCCGACATCGCCACCGAGGCCCCGCAGCAACCGCAGGACCACGTCGGGAGACATGCCATGGGCGTCCATGACGGGGATCTCGTCGACGGGGATGTCGTCCACGCCGGCCCCGTCAAGTTCGGGCCGGAGCACCGTGAGAGTCCCCGGTGGATCGGTCGACGAGACCGCGTCGACGAGGATCACCACGTCGTACCGGCCGTCGAGGAGCTCATAGGCGAGATGCACGCCGCGGATCCCGTAGTCGACGACGTCCACCCCGGCCGGCAGGTCCGCCGGGTCGATGCGGCGCACGACCTCCACCCCGAATCCGTCGTCGCCGAGGAACACGTTGCCGATCCCGGCCACGAGGACGCGCGGACGGACCCGCAGACGGACCCGCGCGGGTGGGCGCCGGCCCGCTCATGACGCACCCGGTCCGTCGGTGAGCGGTGCCAGCTCCTCGGGTGCGAAGTAGTAATGACGGCCGTACCACCGGTGCAGATCGGCGGCCGGGTCGTCGTCCAGGGACACCGCGACGTGCCAGGCGCCGTCGACGTCCAGAAAGACGGCCTGAACCCGGGCCTCTCGCCCCATGAAAAACATGTCGTGCGCGTCGCTTCCACGGCCACTTTCACGGCCACGGGGATGCAGCCGGACCCGACTGCCCTTGGCGATCATCACGCCGTCCAGGGAAACACTGTCGCTGTCCGGACGGACCGACCGGTCCGCCTCCGGCTCCCACCATCGCGTGGTCGCGGCGGCGACCGGTACGCCGGCCGGTGCGGCCCCGGCCGACGGAATCGGTCGCAGCGACCGGACGGCACCATGCAGGCGGGCGAGGGTGTCCCGCGGGATGCCGTCGACCCGGTCGATGATCTCCGCGGCGCGGCGATCGGTCGCCCGGGCCTCGTGTTTCTCGTCGTCGGTCAGAGCCAGCGTGCGCAGCGAGAGGATTTCATCGATCTCGGTGGCGTCGAAGAGGTCACCCGGGCTCTCGGGGGCGATCCGGGGATGATCGTACAGGATAATCGGCGAGGACAGCATCACATCCGGCGCTCCGTCGGCACCGGCGAGAACGGGAAAGGTGTGGATGTTCTCGCACCCCGTGTCGCCCCGGCGGCCCAGGTCGGCGGATCGAGCAGCGAGAGGAACCGTCCCCCGCGCACACCCAGGAGGCTGTGTGTCGCGATCATCGATCGGCACAGCGCCATCGGTCGCGCGGCGCCGACGGGGACGTCCGCCACCGTGTTCTCGACGGCCAGGCGCAGCCGGTACAGCCGGAAGGGAGCCGCGGCCCGCGTCACGGACACCCGGACCGTCGCCGAGACCGGCCACCGCCGGCGAACCACCCGACCCGCACCGCCGCGCCCAACGTCGCGGCCCGCCAGGTTGCCGCGATCGTCCAACGGCTCAATCTCCATGCCACCGGGCAGGCTCAGGCTGAACGACTCTCCACGATCAGCCTGTTCCGCCGACCGGCCCCGCACAGCCGGGTCGGCCAGGTCGGCCAGGTCAGCCGGGTCGAGAGTGAGACCGACCTCGCGCGGCACCGCCTCGTCGAAACTCAGCCGAGCAGTACCGTCCGCCTTCAGCGCGTCGACCTCACCGAACGCGCCGTCGGCTCCTCTGACCTCGACCGAACGGCACTGGAGCTGCAGAAAGCGCAGCCGGACGACGACCGAGGCGGTCGGGGACAGCTCAAGAAGACAGTCAGTCTGCTGGCACCACGCATCCGTCGATCCGGCGACGGTCCGTGGGACCGGCCCACCCGCCTCGACCCAACGCCGCGGCGCGAGCACCCCGAACTGCCACCGCATCCGGTTCTTGCCCGAGGAGCGGCGATACGGATAGAGCAGGTAGCCCTCGTGCAGCACCGCGTCAGCCACTGCACGGGCCGACGCGAAACCGGCTGGACAGCTCCCACCGGCCTCGTCAGCACCGATGCCGGCCCCCACGTCCACGTGAAGGGTGGTCGGCGCACCGGGCGTCGTCATCATGGCGAGCGGTGCCCAGGACAGGACGAACCCGCGAGCAGCATGACGGTCCCCCTTCGGCGGAGCCGTGGCACCACCCCTGGGGACGATGCCCACCGTACTGTAACTACACATAATTACGCATTATGACTATATGTAGTCACGAGAACGCTCGTAGCTATTCTTCGACGGGTTGCCCGGGTGTCGCGGCCTCAAACACCGTGAGACGGCCCGCTCGACCGCGGGCGGTGGCCGGCACCTCGCTCGGCGCGCAGCCAGGCGTACCACTGGCCCAGGCCGGGCCCCAGCCTCAGGCCCGACCCCGATCCCGGGGCCGCGCAGACGCGCAGCACGTCGACCCGGGGATTGATCCGGTGAACCTGCGCCTCGTACCGCGCGACGTCGACGTCGAGGTAGGGCAGCAGGTCGCACTTGGTGAGCAGGACGAGATCGGCAGCCGCGAACATGTGCGGATACTTGGTCGGCTTGTCCTCGCCCTCGGTGACGGACATCAGCACCACCCGGGCTCGCTCGCCCAGGTCGAACAGCGCCGGGCAGACCAGATTGCCGACGTTCTCGATGAACACCATCGAACCCTCGGATGGTTCGAGCTCACGC
>NZ_CDWRCM010000022.1:24177-30659 GCF_977927585.1 Frankia sp. CcWB2
CATGGCCGCATCAAGATGGCAGCCACGACCAGTGTTGATCTGGACGACGGGAGCCCCCGTGGACCGGATGCGCTCGGCGTCCCGGATGCTCTCCTGATCACCTTCAACCACCGCGATCGGCACGCTCACGCCGAACTCGCGGACGGTCCGCTCCAGCAGCGTCGTCTTGCCCGATCCCGGCGAGCTCATCAGGTTGATCGCCAGCACGTCACGAGCGAGCAGGCGGCGGCGGTTCGCCTCGGCGAGCATGTCGTTCCTGGCCAGCACCCGCTCCTCGACGACCACGGTGCGCGACGAGGTCCCCCCGTCATGCGCGTGGCCGTCATGCGCCGGGCCGGGACTGACGAGGACCGGGCCGACCGGGCCAACAGGGTCGACGGAGGTGAGGGAGGTTAGTCGGGGCGGCGGCGCGGCGTCGTCACACCCGCAGGTTCCACACATCCCACATCACCTCCGCCGCTCGGCACGGGTGTCACCTCGACCGCCTCGATCATCAGCTCGTCGCCACCGACCACCTCGACGTCGGCGCTGCCGCACGGGCAGAGCACCAGGAGCAGGAGGTCGTCGGCCTCGAACGTGGCGCCGCACCGCCGGCAACGGGCACGGCCCGGCGGTTCGTCGATCTCCAGGCGAGCGCCTTCGACCGGCGTGCCCGCTGCCACCAGGTCGAAACAGAACCGGACGGAGCCGGGCACGACGCCGGACACCTGCCCGATGACCAGGTGAACCGCCGTGGCCCGCGCCGCCCCGATCCGTTCCACGATCGTGTCCACGACGTTCTGGATGATCGCCAGCTCGTGCATCCGCGGCTCCTCGGCGCCCGGCACGGCGTGACGTCGGGCGTTCACACCACCGGGGTTCCTGTCCTCGTCGACCGGCGCCCGCACCTGCTCCGGCGCGGCCCGCACTCCGCGGCATCACTGGAGCGCCGCCGCTCGCGGCCGGCCCGTCGGTCTCCCTACCCGTTCGGTGTCGAGGACTACCGCCCGGCGTTGAGGACAGTCCTCGCGGGCGACCTGACAGATCATGGCCGTCGTCACTCTGCTGACAGCGTCCCTTTCTCGATGCCCTCTTCTCGATAAAAACGACAGGACTGCACAAAAGGACATATTTCGCACCAATCTTGCTGATGGCAGGGTAGCGGCAAAGAACACCATCAGCCGGATGGTTCGCCGTGGCCGCCTCGGTCCGATCCGACCGAAAAAGGGGGACCCATGGCTCTCTCGCGCCCGGCACCGCCGACCGACAATGAGCCAGCAGGACGAGGTTACCGATTTACCAGGGAGCAGCCATGACCGACCAGGAGACATTCAGCGTAGAGCCGCGACACCCCGGCTATGGGGACGTAATGAAGTAACAAATACGCGATCGAGAGCATCATCGCAGGTCACAGGCCTGTGGAGGGTTCGAAACGCGCAAGTTACTTCATTACGTCCCCTTCGAGGTCGACTACCCGGCAGGGGAGCGCGATCGACTCACCGTGTTCTTTCGAATTCTCATGGTCATCCCGATCGCGGTCGTCCTCGCGGCAGTCGGCGGTACAGGATACGACAGAAACAGCGCGGTGTTCGGCGGCGGGCTGCTGTTCTTCGCTCCCCTGCTGCTGATTCTTCTCCGACAGAGGTACCCGCGGTGGTGGTTCGACTGGCATGTCGCCCTACTGAGTTTCACGAACCGGGTCGTGGCCTATCTCACTCTGCTGCGGGACGAATATCCCTCGACGGAGGACGAACAGGCCGTCCACCTGACGATTCCCTATCCGGACGCCGCGCGGCTGAACCGCTGGCTACCCCTGGTCAAGTGGCTGCTGGCGGTCCCGCACTACATCGCGCTGTTCTTCCTGTACATCGCGACGGTGGCGGCGATGATCGTCGGCTGGTTCGCCGTGCTCCTCACCGGACGCCTCCCGCGGGGACTGTTCGACTTCGTCGTCGGCGTGCTGCGCTGGACGAACCGGGTGGTCTGCTACGCGATCATTCTGACCACGGACGACTACCCACCGTTCCGACTGCGGCCCTGAAAGGCCACGGACGACGGCACGGTTCCGAGGGTGGACGACCGGCAGTGGGGTTCGGGTCGGCGGACGCCGTTGTCCGACCGGCCCTCGACGGATCAAGCTACGGCGGATGCCGCAGGCGCGGCCATCCAGGTCAGATCGGCCACGGTGACGACGAGTCGGCGAGCGACGTCGTCGGCCGACCGCCCCGCCTCCAACTCCTCTCGAATGGCTACCCCACGTGCTGTGCGCAGATCCAGCCTGCGCGGATGATCAGCCCACATCAGATCATCTGCCAACGCGGCTCGCTCGAGCGGATCGGACACCTGCAGTACCTGTTCGTAGGACATCACGGGCCAATGGTTACGGCTAGTCGGATCTTTGGCAACATGTGCATGGCGACTTTCTGAGCATCGTGCGCACCCGATGGTCCCGCCATGGCCGCCCGGTGTCCGCTCGGGCCAGACGTACCGACCACGGCGAGGCGACCGACGGTCAGGGCCAGGGGATGTTAGGGCCAGGGGATGAAGGCGAGGCAGACATCGTGGCCACCGAAGCCGAACGACGTCGACAGCGCCGCGCCGGTCCGGATCGGCCGGTTGTCCATCGTCACCACGTCCAGCGTGATCTCGTCGTCGATCGCCTCGAGGTTGCGGGTCGCCGGGATCGTCCGCTCCCGCAACGTCAGCACGCAGAGCACCGCCTCCACCGCGCCGGCCGCGCCCAGCAGATGTCCGGTCATCGACTTCGTCGACGTCACCGCGACACCGTCGAGCGCCGCGCCCAGCGCGCCGCGCAGCGCGCGGCTCTCGGCGAGATCCCCAGCCGGTGTCCCTGAGGCATGCGCGTTCACGTGCACCACGTCCGCCGGGTCAAGACCGGCGGCGTGCAACGCCCGGCGCACGGCCCGCGCCGCCCCGGCTCCCGTCGGGTCGGGGGCGGCGACGTGATAGGCGTCGGCGCTGACCCCCGCGCCGGCCACGGTCGTGTAGACCCGGGCGCCGCGAGCGCGGGCGTGCTCGGCGGCCTCCAGGACGAACATCCCGGCACCCTCGCCGAGCACGCATCCGTCCCGGGCCTTGTCGAACGGCCGGGACGCCGACTCCGGCGGGTCCTCCCGGCGGGACAGCGCCTGCATCTGCGCGAATCCCGCGAGCGGGAGCGGATGGACGGCGGCCTCCGTTCCACCGGCGACGACGACATCCGCCCGACCGGCCTGGATCAGGTCGACCGCGGTGGCGATGGCCTCCGCACCGGACGCGCAGGCGCTCACCGGAGCGTGCACCCCGGCGCGGGCACCGAGCGCGAGACCCACCGCCGCGGCCGGTCCGTTCGGCATGAGCATCGGCACCAGGTGCGGGGACACCCGGCGCGCCCCGCGCTCCCGGAACACGTCGTACTGGTCAAGCAGGGTGGTGAGGCCGCCGACCCCGGAGCCGACGACGACGGCGAAACGTTCCGACTCCGGCGTGGGGGTGCCCGCGTCGGCCCAGGCTTCCCGGGCGGCGACGAGGGCGAGCCGCTGCCCCCGGTCGAGCGTGCGTGCCTCCACCCGGCCGAGCGGCGGCTCGACGGCCACCGGCGCCGCGATGCGGACCGGCAGCGACTGCGCCCACGGCTCATCGAGCCGGCGGATCCCGGACCGGCCGGCCAGCACGCCACTCCACGTCGACGCGACATCGCCGCCGAGCGGTGTCGTGGCCCCGAGACCGGTGACCACCACCTGCCGCGCCGCCTGCCGGTCCACCCCCTGCCTGGCTGTCGTCCGCCTGTCCGCCGTCGGGTCGGTCGTCTCGATGCTCACGCGACGCCTCCGGGAGTGAGGCTCAGCGGCAGCGACGTCAGGCCCCGGTGGATGAGGCGGCTCAGCAGGTCGTCGACGACCTGCTCGGCCCGCGGCCGCATCCCCTCGATCGTGCGCGGAGTGAACGCCTTGCTCACCAGGCCGCGCAGCCAGGTGTGGTCGGGCGGTTCCATGCCCGGGTCGGACTGTACGGGCCGATCCGGTGCTCCCAGGGGCGGTGCGGCGGAATCCACGTGCGGCTCCGTTTCGATGCGCCGAGATCCAGGCGGGCGGACGTCAGTGCCGGGCCAGTGCCGGGCGGTCAGGACGCGTACAGCTCCTCGATCTCCTTGGCGTTCTCCTCCTCGATCACGGCACGGCGAAGCTTCAACGACGGGGGGAGCTGGCCGCCCTGGATGGTGAAGTCGTGGCTCAGGAGGCGGAACTTCCGCACCGACTCGGCCCGCGAGACCTGCGCGTTCGCCGCGTCGACCGCGGCGCTGACCTCGGCGGCCAGCCGAGGGTCGGTGTGGGCGGCGGCCTCGTCCAGCTCGTGACCGCCCCGCCGGGCCCAGGCCTGTACGGCGGCCCGGTCGAGGGTCACGAGGGCCGTCACGAACGGCCGGTTCTCCCCGATCACTATGGCGTTGCTGACCAGCGGGTGCAGCCGGATGCGGTCCTCCAGCGGTGCCGGCGAGACGTTCTTCCCCCCCGGTAGTGATAATGATCTCTTTGATCCGACCGGTGATGTGGAGATACCCTTCGTCGTCGAGCCGACCGAGGTCACCGGTGCGCAACCACGGCTCGTGCACGCCCGTCCGATCCGGCCAGTAGCCCGACGAGACCTGCGGCCCGGTCACCAGGACCTCGTCCTCGTCGCTGATCGCGACGGTGGTCGCCGGCAGCGGACGGCCCGTGCTGCCCGGCCGGTCGAGCCCGGGATCGCTGATGCTGACGGCCGTCGACGCCTCGGTCAGCCCGTACGCGCCGAGGACGTACACCCCGACCCCGGTGAGGAACTCGGCCGTGGAGGGGTCGAGCGTCGCTCCCCCGCACACGACGTGCCGCAGTCGCCCGCCGAACGCCGCGCGCAACCGGCGGTACACCAGCCGGTCGAACAGCGGGGCCTGAAGCCGCGTGACGAGCCCCAGGCCGCCCTGCCCACGCCGGGCCCGACCCAGCGCGCAGGCGGTCCGTTCGGCCTCGGCGAACAGGCGCCCCGAGAGTCCGCCCGCCGCCGCCCGCGCGCCCTTGCGCATCTTCTCCAGCGCCGACGGAACAGTAATCAGGAAGGTGGGGCGGAAGGTGTGCAGCGCCGCGACGAGGCCCCCGGGGTCCGGCAGCAGGGCCGTCCGCACTCCGGCCCACAGGCACCCGATCATGGTTACGCGCCCGAACACGTGCGAGAGCGGGAGGAACAGAATGGTACTGGCCGAGCCGGTGGCCGGACGCATCACCGAGTCCAGCCGTTCCACCGAGTTGACGGCGGCAGAGAAGACGTTCGCGTGGGTCAGCAGGCAGCCCTTCGGCACGCCGGTCGTCCCGCTGGTGTAGAGGATCGTCGCGAGGTCGTCGGCCCGGACCGCGTCCCGGCGCCGGAGCACCTCGGACTCCGCGACGGACTGACCGGCGGTGCCGAGTGCCGACACAGCCTCGTCCAGGGACCAGACGTGCGTCGCGGGAAGACCCGCGGACAGGACCAGGCGCTCGTGGTCGGGTGTCTCGACGAAGCACCACGAGGCCTTGGAGTCACTGATGATGTGGTCGACCTGGTGGGCCGAGGAGGTCGGGTAGACGGGGACGGTGACCGCGCCGATGCTCCAGATCGCGAAGTCGGCAACGGCCCAGCCGTAACCGGTCCGACCCATGATCGCAACCCGGTCGCCAACCCCGACGTCGTGCGCCACCAAGCCCCTGGCGACGGCCACGACGTCTGAGCAGAACCGGCCCGCGGTCACATCGCGCCAGCCTCCGTCCACCTGGCGGGCCAGGACCGGCCGGTCGGCGACCGTGGCGACCTCAGTAAGGACGGCGGCGGCCAACCCTCGGTCGGCGGGCAGCTCAGTACCTCCGGGCACCCGCAGAATGTTCACAGTTGATCCCCGTTCCCGGACACGCATAGATCAGCCCGGATGGTCGACGAAAAATCCCCTATTAAATGCGGCAGAAAAGACGATGACAAAGACGTTCCGACATCGCCCCATCGCTCCGAATGGCACCGCGAGTGGAACGGGACAAGCCCAGCCGCTTCTTCATGCTAACCGTCTTTCCAGCCCATGTGAATGGGTACGGACGTCGCTGTGGAGCTGGCCACGATGGTTTTCTTTGATCGATCCATTGTTCAGGAGCACCGATCTTCAAACGTGCCGGTCTTCAGGCCTGCCGGATCAGCGAGCACGCACCGGCGGTCACCGAGGTCAGGGCCGCGGGCGTGCTCCGCGGCCTTGGTGCCGGGCCGGTCGCCGGCTCGTCTGACCTGGACGGATCCAGGGACGGCGGGCCCAGGAACGGCCCGGCGGCGTCGAGGCTGTTGAGGAAGGCCGTGACGACGGGCTGCGGATCCGGACGCCAGACCGCGTACGCGCCGACAGTCGGTACCGGATCGACGAGCCGCACCGCGACGGGGCCCTTCGTGGGCACGTGCGCGCCGCGATCCGCCGACGCGAAGGCCACCACCGGCCTGGTCGTGACGACGATGCCGGT
>NZ_CDWRCM010000023.1:0-12469 GCF_977927585.1 Frankia sp. CcWB2
CCCGCCGACGTGGAGATCCTGCGCGACAAGCTGCGCTCGGTGCGTGCGGCGCTGGCCTCCACACGGCCGGATCCGTCGTCCGTCGCCGAGCTGCGCCGCCGGGATCTCGACCTGCTGCGGGCCCTGATCGCCCAGTTGACCGGGGGATAGCCCGGCACCGCGGGGGTACAGCCCGGCTCGGTGCCGGACGGCTCAGGACGTCGAGTAGGGGCCGGGGCGCACCCCGGGGCCGTAGGCGTTGCCGTTCATGCCGGCCCGCGGCTGCTCGGTCATCGCCTGGCTGACCTTCGACGCGATCGCCTCCGTGAGCCGGATCGCCTGGGTCAGCGACAGGTTCAGCACGATCTCGCTGTCATCGGTCATCGCGAAGCGTACCGACACATCCGCCATGGTGGTTCCTCCCAGTCTCGGCTCGCCCGACACCCGTCTCCGGTGGTTGGAGGTCGGAGGGAGGCCCGTTTGGGCGCTCACTGCCGCACGGCCTCGGGGCATGGTGACCGCCCCACCCTCTCGGATCGACTTCTCGAGCTGTACGCGACCCCCCCCGTTCAAGGACCAGGGCGGTGCTGCTAGTGGCGTCCTTGTTCGGCTCTTCGTGACCGTCCAACTTCGATAACCCCTGTCGCTGCGGCTGTCGCCGTTCCGGCTTGCCGATTCGTAATGGTTGCATCGCCTACGGTGGTGATGCTACGAATGGGGCGCGAAGTCGTGAGTCGGATCACGTTGAGGCGACGCCGCGGGCCTCGTCGGGGTTCACGGGTCGGCACCGTGGGCCTGGTGTGGTGTCCTGTCAGATCCAGCCCGGGAACCACATCCGGGCGCGCCACGAGGAGTAGGGGATCACCTCGGCGGCCAGGATCGGGTAGAAGTACGCGAAGAGCAGCACGACGATGATCGTGTAGATTCCGACCGACAGCGCCCCGACCAGGCGGCGGGTCTCCGACGCCTCGCGCGGGCCGAGGACGAGCCCGGCCAGCGCCGTGATGGCGAGGACCAGGAACGGCAGCGACGGCAGCGCGTAGAAGAAGAACATCGTGCGGTTCGGGAGCAGCAGCCACGGCACGAAGGCCGAGCCGAACCCGACCAGCACCAGGGCCGCCCGCCAGTCCCGCCGGGAGACCCACCAGGCGAGCATCGCGACCAGCGCCGCCGTGCCGACCCACCAGATCGCCGGGTTGCCCAGAGCGAGGACCTCCCGGGAGCAGCCGGCCGGATCGTGGCAGCCCGAGGTCCCGTACGCCGGCGAGGAGTAGTAGTACGCGACCGGCCGCGCCATCACCAGCCAGCTCATCGGATGCGACGCGAAGGCATGCCTCTCGTGGAGTCCCTCGTGGAACTTCAGCACCGCCATTTGGTACTTCCACCAGCCGTGCCACGCGGCGCCGAAGCCGTTGCCGTAGTAGTGGCGGTAGTAGCCGCCGTCGGTGGCGAACCAGCCGGTCCAGGTGGCGAGGAAGGTCACGATGGGGACGAGTAGGAACCCGGCGAACCAGGCCGGGCTGTCCCGGCGCAGTGCTCCCAACACGGGTCGGCGGGCTCCGCCGGTGCGCCGCGCTCCGATGTCCCACGCGAGGGCGAGCGCCGCGAAGCCGATGATCGTGTAGAGGGCGCTCCACTTCACCCCCATGGACAGTCCCAGGGCCACCCCGCAGGCCAGCCGCCAGGGGCGGAACCCCAGCCGCGGCCCGTACGTGTCGAGGAGGCGGTCGGCCCGGGTGGGCGGAGCCGCCGCGGTCGGGCCGCTGTCCGGGCCGGCGGCATTGTCCCCCAGAGGTGCTGATCCGGGACCGGAACCAGCCGGTTCCAGGCGGTCGGCGAGCCGGCGGCGGCCGTCGTCCCGGTCGAGCAGCAGACAGGCCAGCGCCACGACGACGCCAGTCATCAGGAAGATGTCGAGGATCCCGATGCGGCTCTGCACGAACTCCAGCCCGTCGAGGGCGAGGAGCAGACCGGCGAAGCAGCCCAGGAGCGTGGAGCGGAACATCCGTCGGGCGGCGCGGGCGAGGACCAAGACAGCGAGCGTCCCGAACAGCGCGGACGAGAACCGCCAGCCGAGCTCCGGACTGCCGTGCGAGACCCCGGCACAGTCGGTATAGCCGAACAGACCCTCGGAGGCGGCCATCAGCCACTTGCCGAACGGCGGATGGACGACGTAGGCCGGACCGGAACAGGTCGTCGAGTTGATCTCATACCCGGCCGTCAGCAGGCCCCAGGCGCCCTTGGTGTAGTAGACCTCGTCGAAGTAGATCCCGCGGGGCTCTGTGAGGTGCCAGAAACGCAGCAGCCCGGCGACGATCGCGATGGACAGGGTCGCCAGCCACCCTACGAGCGGCGACCGCGGCATCGGTGGGCACAGCCGCTCACGCACCGAGAGCGGCCGACCGCCGGCCGGGCCGGAGGAACCCGGGCCGGCCACCCGCGCCGCGTCCCCGCGACCGGTCGCCGTCCAGGGCAGGTGGGCCGTCGTCGCCGTCACACCGATCAGGGTAGGTCCTGGCTCCTGACAGACTGGTCGGGTGTCCGGGACCCTGGTGCTGTGCGGTGCCCCCATCGGCGACGTCCGGGACGCCAGCCCTCGGCTCGGCGAGATCCTTGCCACCGCGGATGTGATCGTCGCCGAGGACACCCGCCGGGTCCTACGGCTGGCGCACGCGCTCGACGTGACGGTGTCCGGGCGGATCGTGTCGTGCTACGACGCGGTGGAAGGCACCCGGGCCGCCCAGCTCACCGACTACCTGCGCCAGGGTGCCACCGTCGCGCTCGTCACCGACGCCGGGATGCCCGCCGTCTCCGACCCCGGGTTCCGGGTCGTGGCCGCAGCCGCCGCCGCGGGGATGGCCGTGACCGTCGTTCCCGGTCCGTCCGCCGTCACCGCGGCCCTGGCCGTCAGCGGGCTGCCGACGGACCGCTGGACCTTCGAGGGCTTCCTGCCGCGCAAGGGCGGCGACCGGCGTGGACGCCTTCGCGACCTGGCCGGCGAGCCGCGGACGATGGTGTTCCTGGAGTCCCCACACCGGCTCGTGGCCGGCCTGCGCGACCTCGTCACGGCCTTCGGCGCCGACCGTCCGGCGGTGCTCTGCCGCGAGCTGACGAAGACCTTCGAGGAGATCGTCCGCGGCGACCTCGCCGATCTGCTCGGCTGGGCCACCGACGGCCGGGTTATCCGGGGGGAGTTCACGCTGGTGGTCGCCGGCGGTACCCGGGGCCGGGCCGGGCCAAGCGTGGCTGGGCCGATCATTGACGGCAGGATCCTGGTCGCCGAGGTAGCCCGACGAACCTCGGCGGGGATGTCCCCGAAGGACGCGCGCAAGGCCGTGGCCGCCGAGTACGGCGTCTCCCGCAACGAGGTCTATGCCGCGGAGCTCGCCGCCCGGGCCGGGGACCGGGCCGACGGGCGCTGAGCACGGTCGGCGGTCAGCAGTGGCGTTGGAGAACGAGGGCCTTGCCCAGGGCCGCCCACTCGTAGGCGATCACGTACGGCCAGGCCCG
This sequence comes from Frankia sp. CcWB2, assembly GCF_977927585.1. Classification (NCBI taxonomy): domain Bacteria; kingdom Bacillati; phylum Actinomycetota; class Actinomycetes; order Frankiales; family Frankiaceae; genus Frankia; species Frankia sp. CcWB2. Next base: position 3,490 of record NZ_CDWRCM010000023.1, read on the forward strand.
GCGCGGGGGCGGGACCCCCTGCATCCGCGTCTCGCCGTCATAGCAACGGTCGAGGCGCAGCCGGGCGCGCGTGCTCTGTGAGGTCGAGGCGACGACCATGAGCGAATGCCACCCGCGGCGTGCCGCCGCCGCGGAGGTCCACCGCGACTCGCCCTGGGTCGTCCGCGGATCGGGCGAGAAACAGATCACCTCGACCCCGGCAATGGGCCCGGGGCACGGGTCCTTCTCCGTCGGCGCCGAGACCGCGAGCACGGGTGCGTAGCCGGCCCGCGTGAGTGCGACGGCGCGTTCGAGCCGTCCCGGACTCCCGGCGAACATGACGATCGCGTCCACCGGGGCGGGAGCATCCTGGTGCGGAAAGACGAACAGCCGGGCCGTCGCCACCGCGAAGGCCACCGTCAGGCCACAGAGGATGCCCGCTGCGGCCCGGCGGCGCCACGGCCCCGCGGGAGCACGACCGAGCGGACCCGCTGCCATGTTTCCCCCTCCGCGGGCCGCCAAGTGCCGCCGTGAGTTTCTCAGTACCACGGCGGCACCCGAACCAACCACCGTTCACCCGCTCCGGGTGGTCCACCCCCCCCGGATGGGCCACCGCTCCGGACGGTTCACCCGTCCCGGATGGCCCGTCGGCGGCGGAGGCCCACTCACGTGGTGGGGAGTGTGCGCGAGGCCGGAGGCGTCCGAGGCTGCGCGGTCCGAGGCTGCGTGGTCGGGGGCGTCGTCCCCGATCCGGCCGTCGGCGTGGGAGGGCTGATCGAAAACGTGCCCGTCCCCGGCGAAGTCCGCGACGCCGTCCCCGGGCGGCTGGTGAACAGCCGGGGATGGGCGAATGGTGCCCGCGCCGACTCACGGGGCCAGACCGTCCGGGAGGCACCGGCCTGCCACTGCACGATCGGGATCTGGTGGCCGACCTGGAGCCCCGTCGCCTCGTCCAGCCGGAAGCGACCGAGCAACGTGGTCGTGTCGATGCCCCGGGCGGCGGCGAGCACGGAGGTGTCCTGCACGCCTCCGCAGTAGCGAATGGCCCGTCCCAGGATCAGCCCGGTGACGTAGGCCCAGGCCGCCGTTTCGGTCGGCGCGACGCCGTGCAGGGCGGTGAAGTCGGCGGTGAACTCCCGCGCGGTCGGACCGGTCGCGGTCGGCTGGGTGCTCTCGGGCATCCAGCTGCCCGGCGCCAGCAGCTGCTCGCGCAGGTCGCCCAGGCTCGCGGTGGCCTGCGCACTGACGGCCGTGGAGAAGGCGGCCGCCCGCCACGGCCGGCGCAGCAGGATGTTCGCCGCCGCCAGCTCGTCGTCCGGGCCGGCGTGGACGATGAGGATGTCGCCCGGGGGCAGCCGGGTCGCGGTGAGGGCGGCCTTGCCCGGGGGGAAGACGTGCGAAGCCACCTCGAACGACTGCGCTACCGCGGCGGCCTTCGTTACCGATGTGATCTCGACGGCGGTGTCCCCGGAGGCGAGCAGGACGACCTTGCGGGCCCGTCGATCGGCCGCCCGCACGGCGGCGAGGACCCCGCGCGGCCAGGTCGAGGTGGCCGCGGCGATGTTCACGACGTTCGGGAAGGCCTGCCGGACGAAGCGCGTGGACGGGGCGCCGGTGTTGAAGACCACCCGGTCCGTCGCAGCACAGGCCGCGAGTGCCGCCCGGTGGCCGTAGGGTCCGAGCAGGGCGTCGGGTCCCGCGGCCACCGCGGCGCGCATGGCGGCGGCCGGATCGGGATACGCGTCGTAGGCGGTGAGACTCACCTCGTCCCAGGGCGGTGGGAGGCGTTCGTCACGCGCCCACAGGGTGACCCCTCGTAGCCCGGCGAGGCCCTGGGCGGCGTCGGGACCGGTCAGCGGGGTGACCAGGGCAACGGTCAACGGTGTCGTCATCGCGTGGGGTCCTTGCGCTTGCTCACCCGATTAGCGTCCCATGCCGGGTTGTCTGGCACACTCGGCGGCGGTCGTAGACTTCAGACTTCAGGAAACGAAGGGCGGGCACGGGAGGGCGGGCGAGGTGGCGCGAAACTCTGGCCGGTCGGGTGATCCGCCGCCACCGCCGGACCCTCTTCCCGTGGCCGTGGTCGACAGCCACTGTCATCTCGACCTGATGGGCACCGAAGTTCCGGCGGCGATCGCGGCGGCCCGGGCAGTCGGTGTCACGCGGGCCGTCACCGTCGGCATCGACCTGCCCACCAGCAGATGGCAGGCCGAGGTCGCCGCGGCGCATCCGGAGATCTACGCCGCCGTCGCGATCCATCCTAACGAGGCGGCCCACGGGGTCACCGAGGAGACGTTCGCCGCCATCGCCGAGCTGGCCCGCGCCGATCGCGTGCGCGCGATCGGCGAGACGGGCCTGGACTACTTCCGCACCCGAGGCGCATGCCGCGCAGCAGGAGAGCTTCCGGCGCCACATCGTGATCGCCAAGGAGACCGGCCGGGCACTGATGATCCACGACCGGGACGCCCACGACGACACGCTGCGCATCCTCGGCGAGGAGGGCGCCCCGGAGAAGGTCGTCTTCCACGCCTTCTCCGGGGACACGGCGATGGCGAAGATCTGCGCGGACGCCGGGTACGTGATGTCGTTCGCCGGTAACGTCACCTTCTCCAATGCCGCCAATCTGCGGGAGGCGGCGGCCGTCGCCCCGGCGGATCTCATCCTGGTGGAGACCGACGCGCCGTTCCTCACCCCGACCCCTTGGCGGGGCCGGCCCGGCGGCCCGTACCTCATTCCGCTGACGCTGCGGGTGCTGGCCGAGACCCGCGGCGTCGGCGTCGCCGAGCTCGGCACGCACATCGCCGCAAACGCGGAGCGGGTGTTCGGGCCCTGGTAGACACCGACGCGCTGTTCTCGCCGGCTGAGCTTCGGGCCCTCGCGCACGAGCTGGACCTGCGGCCGACGAAACGGCGCGGGCAGAACTTCCTCGTCGACGCGAACACCGTCCGCCGGCTGGTGCGGCTCGCCGGCGTCGGCCCGGACGACACGGTGCTGGAGATCGGGCCAGGACTCGGGTCGATGACCCTGGGGCTCGTCGAGGCGGCGAAGGCCGTCGTCGCTGTCGAGGTGGATCGCCCCCTCGCCGCGGTCCTGCCGGTGACCGTGGCCGCCCGGCTGCCGGCCGACGTCGCCGAGCGGTTGCGCGTGGTGGCCGCCGACGGTCTGCGGGCCACCTCGGCCGACCTGCCCGCCGACGTGGCTGCGCCCGGGGTGCTCGCCGCGAACCTGCCCTACAACATCGCGGTGCCGCTGCTGCTCGGGCTGCTGGAACGGCTGCCCTCGCTGCGCCGCGGGCTGGTGATGGTCCAGGCGGAGGTCGCCGACCGGCTCACCGCGCCGCCGGGCAGCCGGGTGTACGGGGCGCCTAGCGTCAAGCTGGCCTGGTACGCGCACGCCCGGCCGGCCGGCGCGGTGCCCAGACCGGTCTTCTGGCCGCAGCCGAATGTCGATTCAGGGCTGGTGGCCTTCACCCGCAGGCCCCTGCCCGGTCCGGCGCGGCTGCGGGCGGACGTTTTCGCCGCGATCGATGCCGCGTTCGCGCAGCGCCGCAAGACCCTGCGTACGGCCCTGGCGCCCTGGGCCGGATCGCCCGCCGCCGCCGGGGAACTGGCGCGTGCCGCCGAGGTCGATCCCGGTGCCCGGGGCGAGACCCTCGATGTCGCGGCCTTCTGCCGGCTGGCCGCCGCCCGCGCCGCCCGTTCCGACTGACCCGCCCGTTCCGACTGACCCGTCCGGTGGAACGGGCGGGGGGAGGGCGGAACAGCGGGGGAGGCCAGAGCGGGGAAGGTCAGAGCGGGGAAATCCCGATCGCGCGCCGGACCCCGGCGAGCACTGGCCGGGCCCGGTCGCGGGCCCGCTCGGCACCCGCCGCGAGGATGTCGTCCAGCTCGCTGTCCGGGGTGATGAGCTCGGTGTATCGCTCCCGCAGCGGTGACAGCCAGTCGTTGAGCGTCTCGAACAGGGCGTTCTTCACCTCACCCCATCCAGTGCCACCCTGCTCCAGACGGCTGCGCATCTCCTTGATTGCCTCGGGAGCCGCGAAGTTCTCGAGCAGGACGAAGGCCGCGGAACTGTCCGGGTCCTTCGGGTCCGCCAGCGGGGTGCTGTCGCCCACGATCCCACGGACGAGTTTCCGTAGCTGCTTCTCCGGCGCGAAGAGGGGAATGGTGTTCCGGTATGACTTGCTCATCTTGCGGCCGTCGATGCCGGGCAGTACCTTCGCCGAGCTCCCGGCCGGGAGGACCACCTCCGGGATCTTCAGGCTGAACACGTCACCGAACAGATGGTTGAAGGAGCCGGCGATGTCGGCGGCGTATTCCACGTGCTGCGACTGGTCCTGACCGACGGGGACCACGTCGGCATTCATGATGAGAATGTCGACGGCCATCAGAATCGGATAGTTGAACAGGCCCATGTTGATGCCGGCATCCAGATCGGGGACGCCGGCCTCGGCGTTGCGGTCACGGGCTGCCTTGTAGGCGTGGGCCCGGTTCATCAGACCCTTGCCGGTGACGCAGGACAGCACCCAGGCCAGCTCGAAGATCTCGGGGACGTCGGACTGGCGGTAGAAGATCGTGCTCGTCGGGTCGAGTCCGAGCACGAGCCACGTGGCCGCCACCGAGCGGGTGTAGCTCGCCAACTCCTCGCGACTACGCACGGATGTCAGGGCGTGATAGTCGGCGACGAAATAGATCGACTCGTAGGTCGAGGTGAGCTCCAGCGACGGCCGGATCGCTCCGATGTAGTTGCCGAGGTGCGGCTCGCCCGTCGGCTTGATCCCGGTGAGAGATACCTTCGGCTGTTGCGCTGCCATGGCAGGGCAGTCTACGGACGCGGGGCAGCCGCCGGGACGCCCCAGGTCGTTCTTCGCGGCCGTTCGCCTGCCTGCGCCTGTCTCGGTGGCGGGGTGGGAGATCCGAGCCTCGGTCAGGCGTCTCCGCCGAACAGGCCGGTCACCGACCCGTCCTCGAACACGGCCTTGATGGCCGCGGCCAGCAGCGGGGCGATGGACAGTTCGGTGATCTTGTCGATGCGAGCCTCGCTGGGCAGGGGCAGCGTGTTCGTGAGGACGACCTCGCTGATCTCCGAGTTCTTCAGCCGGTCGGCGGCGGGGCCGGACAGCACACCGTGGGTTGCCGCCGCGATGACGCCCGCCGCGCCGTGCTCCTTGAGTGACTCCGCGGCCTTCGTGATCGTGCCGGCAGTGTCGATCATGTCGTCGACGATGACGCAGGTCCGTCCGTGCACCTCGCCGACCACGTCGAACATCTTCACCTGGTTGGGAACGTCCGGGTCACGCCGCTTGTGGATGATGGCCAGTGGGCAGCCGAGCCGGTCGGTCCACCGCTCAGCCACGCGGACCCGGCCTGAGTCGGGGGCGACGACGGTCACCTCGGACGTGTCCAGCTTGGACTCGATGTAGTTGGTGAGCAGCGGCAACGCGAAGAGATGGTCCACCGGCCCGTCGAAGAAGCCCTGAATCTGGGCAGTGTGCAGGTCGACCGACATGAGCCGGTGCGCGCCGGCGGTCTTGAACAAATCGGCGACGAGGCGGGCCGAGATCGGCTCCCGGCCACGGTGCTTCTTGTCCTGGCGCGCATAGGGGTAGAAGGGCGCGACGACGGTGATCCGTTTGGCGCTGGCCCGCTTCAGCGCGTCCACCATGATCAGCTGTTCCATCAGCCAGGTGTTCACCGGGGCCGAATGGCACTGGAGCACGAAGGCGTCGCAGCCTCGAACCGATTCGGAGAAGCGGACGAAGATCTCGCCGCTGGCAAACTCGTAAGCATTGGTGGGGACGGGCTCGACGTCGAGCGCGGCCGCGACCTCCGCCGCGAGGCCCGGGTGCGAACGTCCCGCGAAGAGCATCAGATTGCGCCGGTTCTCGGTCTGGTAGGCCACCGCGTACTCCTCGTACTCCTCGGGCGTGACGGCGTGGTCGGGCTGGCGTGGTCGGGCTGGCGTGGGCAGCCCCCGGACGGGTGACCCGTTCGGGGGAACGGCCGTGAGGCCGCACGGTTCAACACTCGGGCCTACCCGGTCCCGCCCCTGTTGGCGCAGGCGGGACGGTACCCACGTGCCCGGATCGCCGCCCGCGACTCCGGCGATACCCGCCGGCTGCCGCCCGCGGACCCCGGGCCGCCGACCCGGGCGGGGCAGACCGGGCGGTGTGCATCCCCTCGCTGGCCAGAAGGTTCGGACGGACGTCTCTTTACATTCTGCTTCCCGGTTTTACGTTCTGCTCCCCGCGCCGGGAATACCGGCGATGCCGGCCTCGCCCTTGCCGGTAGGCGGCAACTCACTCCGGTGCGCCACGTCACCCTGATGAGCTGGGATCGGCACGGCGGCCTCGGCCGCGGACGGTTGTGGCATTTCATCGGGACGTTCGGGATCTCCGGCACCGCCGGGGGCCGGGACGCCGGCCGCGGCGGCCGCTCGTGCCGCCGGGCTGCCGGGACGGCGGCGGGAGACCCAGCCTTCGATGATCCGTTGCCGCCCCTCCCGGACCGCCAGCGCGCCCGGCGGAACGTCCTCCCGGATCACGGATCCGGCGCCGGTGTAGGCCCCGTCCCCGACCGTGACCGGAGCAACAAGCATGGTATCACTGCCGATCCGGACGTCCGAGCCGATCATCGTGCGGTGCTTGGCCACCCCGTCGTAGTTCACGAAGACCGTCGTGCATCCGATGTTGCTGCGCTCGCCGACCACCGCGTCGCCGACATACGCCAGGTGCGGGACCTTCGTCTGGTTCCCGAGATCGGCCGACTTCGTCTCGACGAAGGAGCCGATCTTGCCTTCGCAGCCTAGCCGGGTGCCCGACCGGAGATGGCTGTAAGGCCCGACCACGGCCCCGGCGCCGATCTCGGCCCGCTCGGCTGTGGTCCGCAGGACGGTCGCGCCCGCGCCCACTGCCGTGTCCGTCAGGGTGCACTCGGGGCCGATGACGGCGCCGCGAGCGACGTGCGTCCGGCCGTGCAGGAAGGTGTTGGGGGCGAGCGTCGTGTCCGGTTCGAGGATGACGTCGGCGTCGATCCAGGTGGTCTGCGGGTCGACGACGGTGGTGCCGGCGCGCATCGCCACCTCGACAATCCGGTCCCGCAGCACCCGTCCGGCGGCGGCGAGCTGGACGCGGTCGTTCACCCCACCGGCTTCGCCGGGATCGTCCACGACCCGCGCGGCCACCGGCCGCCCGGCGGCGACCAGCAGCCCGACGACGTCGGTGAGGTACTCCTCATCTTGAGCATTGTCCCTGGTCAGCCCTGCGAGTGCGGTCTGGAGTGGGCCCGCGGCGAACGCGTACACGCCGGTGTTGATCTCTCGGATCGTCGCGGTGGCGGCGTCGGCGTCGCGATGCTCGACGATGGCCCGGACCGCGCCGTCGCCGTCGCGCACCACCCGGCCGTAACCGATGGCGTCGTCGACAACGGCCGACAGGACCGTTGCCGCGGCCGCCCGGGCATGGTGCTGGGCCACCAGGGCAGTGAGCGTCGCGCCGGTCAACAGCGGGGTGTCGCCGGGCAGCACGACCACCGTGCCGCTGGGCGCCAGCTCGCCGAGCGCCGCCAAGGCCACCCGGACGGCATGGCCCGTGCCGTGCTGGCGGTCCTGGACGACCGGGACGACCTCGGGAGCCTGCTCCGCCAGCATCGCCGCGACCTGTTCGCGGCCGTGGCCCACGACGACCGCGGTACGCGCCGCCGCGAGGGCTCCGGCCGCGCTTAGCACGTGGTGGAGAAGGGAGCGCCCGGCGATGTGGTGCAGCACCTTCGGTGTCGTCGAGCGCATACGCTTGCCCTCGCCCGCTGCCAGGATGATGACGGCCGCCGGACGTGATGATGTCACGCGATCTCCCGAGTCTTCGGACCTGGACAGCGGTGGGGCGACGGCGCCCACACTACCCGTCGACCGGAAGGCGCCGGCAGATGCCACGGCCATCCCGGGAACACGCCGGCCCCGGATTGGGAAATTGATGTGTGCCTGTCTGCCGCCGTGGTGATGGTGCGGCGGTGCTTCCGGAATATTCTTTTCGATGGTATTACTGATGGTGCCCGGTAGCTCCGGGCCCGGTAGTGCTCCGCCGCCACGACTCGAACGTGGACTAAGAGAACCAAAATCTCCTGTGCTGCCGATTACACTACGGCGGACCGCGAGAAAACATGCCAACTCTACCATCGTGGGGTGGCTCGGATGGTAAAAGCCGGGCCACCGCCGGCTACCCCGCCCGCCGGCCGGCGCGGGCGGGCGTCCCGGACCGGGTTTGGTTGGCTGCCGTTCATCTCTTCGTCGCCCGACTGCCACTGGCTGTCATCTAATAACATCTAATTTTATTAGATGTCGCTATTCGTCATCGGCTTGTCATCGACCTGCCGGTGACCGTGGTGCGCGGCGGTGCCGATCGATCCGGGTCGGCGACCGATGGTTTGTTTGCGTGGCGGACGTAGAGGCGGGGGGACGTTGTCATGTCGGCGGGCTACCGTGGCGGATGGAGCGCCGGCACAGTGGGCCAGCCGCGACGGACGGAACGAGGCGATGACCGCTACCGACACGGTGACACCGAGCGACAATCGGGCACCGCGGGACGACCGCGAACCCACCACGGGCCCGGTTCCCCGCCGGGCTGATCCCGCGAACAGTCGCGGCAACGCCTCGCGGCTCCGTTCGATGACGAAGGCCCGCGTCGAGCAGGTCGTGATGGTGGTGACGATCGTGGTGCCGCTGGTCGCCCTGGCGGTCGCGATCCCGGCGATGTGGGGGCGGTGGATCTCCTGGCGGAACGTCGTCCTCGCCGTGGTGTTCTACGGCATCACCGGCCATGGCGTGACGATCGGCTTCCACCGTTACTTCACCCACCGCGGCTTCCGGACGTCCAGGCCGGTGCGGATCGCGCTGGCGGTCGCCGGCAACATGGCGATCGAGGGCCCGGTCATCCGGTGGGTGGCCGACCACCGGCGTCATCACGCCTTCAGCGACACCGAGGGCGATCCGCACTCGCCATGGCGTT
>NZ_CDWRCM010000023.1:12817-17507 GCF_977927585.1 Frankia sp. CcWB2
ACGGTCCGGGGACGTGGTCGCTGATCAAGGGTCTCTGGCACGCCCACGTGGGTTGGCTGTTCGACGTCGAGCAGACCGACCAGCGTCGGTTCGCCCCGGACCTGCTCGACGATCCCGACATCATGAAGGTCAGCCGCTCGTTCGCGCTGTGCGCGTTCGCCAGCCTCGCGCTGCCCGCCATGATCGGCGGCCTGTGGGGGGGTTCGTTCGCCGCGGCGCTGGAGGCGTTCTTCTGGGCCGGGCTGGTCCGTATCGCGCTGCTGCACCACGTCACGTGGTCGGTGAACAGCATCTGCCACGTCCTCGGCTCGCGTCCTTACCGGTCGCGGGACCGGTCGACCAACGTGTGGCCGCTGGCCCTGCTGTCGATGGGCGAGTCCTGGCATAACCTGCATCACGCCGAGCCGACCTCGGCCCGGCACGGGGTGCGGCCCTGGCAAATCGACACCAGCTTCTACCTGATCAAGCTGATGGAGACCGTCCACCTGGTGCGGGACGTCCGCTGGCCGGACCCGGCGCGTCTCGCGGCGAAACGCGCTACCGCCTGACCGGGCGGCGGGTGGCGGCGGCTTGTCAGCCACCCTCGATCTCGGCGGCGAGGGTGAGCCAGGCCTCCTCGGTGCTGTCCTTGTCCGCGACGACGGCGCGCAGCTCGGCGTCCAGCGTCAGCAGACGCCCATGATCCGTCGCGGCCTCGGCCAGCTCGTGATGCAGCTCCTGCTCGCGTCGGCTCAGCAGGTCCAGGGCGCGCTCGAGCCGGGTCAGCTCCTTGCGGGCGGCGCGCAGCTCGCTCCCGGACAGGGCGGGCGGCCCACCTGTCCGCCCAGCTTCGGCGATGGTGGTGGCCTGTCCGCCGGTGCCCTGTCCGCCGGTGGCCTGCCCGCCCGCTCCGCCGCCGGAGGCCGACGAACCCCGGGATGACGGTGCCCGGGCCGCGGCCTCCTCCCGGGCGGCCGCGCGCCGGGCGAGGTACTCCTCGATGCCGCCGGGCAGCATGCGCAGGTGCCCGTCGCCGAGCAGCGCCAGCGTCACGTCGCAGGTGCGTTCGAGGAAATAGCGGTCGTGGCTGACCACGATCAGGCTGCCCGGCCACGAGTCGAGGAGGTCCTCGAGCGCGGTGAGGGTGTCGGTGTCGAGGTCGTTGGTCGGCTCGTCGAGGAGCAGCACGTTCGGTCTGGCCATCAGCAGGCGCAGCAGCTGCAGCCGGCGGCGTTCGCCGCCGGAGAGGTCCCCGACCCGCGTCCACTGCCGCGACGACGGGAGGCCGAACTGCTCGAGTAACTGGCCGGCGGTCCGTTCCCGGCCTTTCTCGACCTCCAGGACCCGCCCGACCTGTTCGACGGCCTCCAGTGCCCGCAGTGGCGCCGGTAGTTCGGCGATCTCCTGGGACAGCAGAGCCGGTCGCACGCTGGCCCCCACCCGGACCCGGCCGGCGTCCGGCGTCACCGCACCCAGCAGCACGCGCAGCAGGGTGGTCTTGCCGGCTCCGTTGACACCGACCAGCCCGATCCGGTCCCCCGGTCCGACCAGCCAGGTGACGTCGTCGAACAACGTCCGGTCCCCGATCCGGACCGTGACATGCTCGGCGTCGTAGACGTCTTTGCCCAGCCGGGATGCCGCGAAGCTGCGCAGCGCCATGGTGTCCCGGGGCGGTGGCTCGTCGGCGATTAGCGCATTGGCCGCGTCGATGCGGAAGCGCGGCTTACTGGTCCGGGCGGGCGGGCCGCGGCGTAGCCAGGCGAGTTCCTTACGCAGCAGGTTCTGGCGCCTGGCCTCGGTGGCGTCGGCCCGCCGGGTGCGTTCGGCCCGTGCGAGCACGTACGCGGAATAGCCGCCCTCGTACGCGTCGACGCGCCCGTCCACGACTTCCCAGACCCGTCCGCACACCTCGTCGAGGAACCAGCGGTCGTGGGTCGCGACGAGCAGTCCACCGCGGAAGCCGGCGAGATGCCGGGCGAGCCAGGCGACCCCCTCGACGTCCAGGTGGTTCGTCGGCTCGTCCAGGATCAGCAGGTCGGTGTCCTGGACGAGGAGCCGGGCCAGCGCCACCCGGCGGCGTTCCCCGCCCGACATCGGCCCGACCGGGTCGTCGAGCCGTTCGAGCAGCCCGAGCCCGGCGAGTATGCCCCGCTGCCGGGGATCCGCCGCCCACTCGTGCTCGGCGACGGTGCCCATGACAATCTCGCGCACGGTGCGCTCGGCGGGGAGCATGTCGGCCTGCGCCAGGGTGGCGACCCGGGTGGAACCGGCGGGCACGACCCGGCCGGCGTCCGGGGCCACCTCGCCGGCGATGATCCGCAGCAGGGTGGACTTCCCGGCCCCGTTGCGCCCGACGACCCCGATCCGTTCCCCGGCGCCGATCCCCAGGCTCACCCGGTCGAGCAGCGTCCGGGTGCCGAACGCGGCGTCGACGTTCTCGAGGCTGACCAGGACGGCGCTCACGGCGCTTCGCCTGCCCCCTCCACCATCCTGGCGCCGCTCGCCGGCCCGGAGGCCCGGCGTACCGCGCGGGCGACCCCCATCCCGGCGAGGCTTGCCGCGAGCGCGATGCTCTCCTGCGCTCCGGCCGCGAGGAAGGCGCAGGTCGGACCGGAGCCGCTCACGATCGCCCCGACGGCTCCCAGCTCCCGGCCCGCCTCCAGGACGCGGCGCAGGGACGGCCGAAGCCGCAGCGCCGCCGGCTGCAGGTCGTTGACCAGGGCGGCCCCGAGCTGACCGGGGTCGCCGGTGCGCAGCGCGGCGAGCACGTCGTCGGCGGGGGTCGGGCCGGTCCGCAGTTTGCCCTCGGTCAGCCGGTCGAACTCCTTGTAGACCGCGGGGGTGGACAGGCCGCCGTCGGCGAGCGCGAACACCCAGTAGTACTCGCCCGTCGCCAGGACGTCGGTGAGCTGCTCGCCGCGCCCGGTGCCGAGTGCGGTGCCGCCGGCCAGGGGGAACGGGACGTCGCTGCCGAGCTGGGCGGCGAGCCGGGTCAGGGTCGCCCGGTCCAGTCCGGTCTGCCACAGCGCGTCGCAGGCGACGAGCGCCGCCGCCGCGTCGGCGCTGCCCCCGGCCATCCCCGCGGCGACGGGGATGCCCTTCGCCAGGGTGAGATGAACACGTTCCGAGGTGATGCCCGCGGCCTCGGCAACCAGGTGAGCGGCCCGGACGGCGATGTTGTCCCGGCCAGTGGGGACGATGGAGACCTCCGGCGTGGGCGTCGCCGGACCCAGCGACGCCGGGTCGGCGCCCTCCCCGGACACCTCGACGGTCACGACTACGTCCCCGCCGGACCGGCCGTCCCCGCCGTCCCCGCCGCCGTCGCCGGTGGTCGATAGCCCCGAGCCGTGGAACTGCGGGGGATCGACCGACGTCGCCGAGACGTCGTCGAACAGCGAGACGGCCTGCAGCACTGTGATGACGTCGTGGTAGCCGTCCGGTCGGAGCGGCCCGACGCCGAGATGCAGGTTGACCTTGGCCGGGGCCCGCACGGTGACGGTAGCGGGGCCGGCTCCGGCGCTTCGGCGCGGACCCGGGTGGGATCGAGGCAGCGGATGCTCCTTCGCTCGGACGCACGCGCCCGCTGGGCGGCGTGGCGTTCGGTGGCGGCCGGCACCCAAACCTATCCGCCCGCGCCGGGAGCGGATGAGCGTCCGCCCGCGAAGGATCGCGAGGGGCGCAGCGAATCGGCCCCCGGCGACGCGGCGGGGACGATGCGGGCTTCCGTTCAGTAATCGTAGCTGTGCCGACGGGAACGGGTTGTTGTCCGACCGGAGAATTCGGGTATCCCTGATCGTGAACGACCGCACCGGAGAGCGCCCGGACGGATCGTCCCTCGACGTCCCGCTCCTGGTCGGACCTGACCCCTTCCACCGCTTTGGGCGCTCCGACGATGCCGGCCAGGAAGGAGCACCATGACCACCACAACCAGCGCGGCCGGGCCCGAGGCGAAGACCTCGGACGCAGGTGGTGCGCGTCGCACCACCGTGCCGGAGCGCAAGACGTCCACCGAGCTGGTGACCGGCCGGGGCCGGACGTCGATCGCGGACGCCGTCGTCCGCAAGATCGCCGGTGTCGCGGCACGCGAGGTCTCCGGGGTACACAGCCTGGGCTCGGGTGGGGCCCGCGCGATGGGTTCGTTCCGGGCCCGCATCCCCGGCGCGTCGGCCAGCGTCTCCCAGGGAGTCGCGGTGGAGGTCGGGGAACGGCAGGCCGCGATCGACCTCGACGTCGTCTGCGACTACGGGGTCTCCATCGTGGATCTGTCCCACTCGATCCGGCACAACGTCGTCACCTCCGTGGAGGGAATGACGGGCCTGGAGGTCACCGAGGTGAATATCGCGATCGACGACGTCTACATCGGCGAGGAGGAATCGGAAGAGTCGCGGCGGGTCGAATGAGTACGAACCCGACGGCGGCCGGGCCGGTGAGCGGGTTCGCCTGGGATCCGGATGCCGTGGCCCGGACCGTGCTGTCCTGTCCCGGTGTCGTCCGGCTCATCGGCGCGCCGATCCGGCACGAGGATCGTCACCGCGTTCCGGACGGCGGGGCGGGTGCCGCGGCCGAGGTCGCGACCTACCTTCCGGGCCGCCGGGTGGAGGGGGTACGGGTACGGCCGGACGGGATCCTGGTGCAGATCGTGTGCCGGTACGGGGAACGGCTCGGTGAGCTCGCCGCCCGGGTGCGCGCCGCGGTGCTGGCGGCCGAACCC
>NZ_CDWRCM010000023.1:17742-21495 GCF_977927585.1 Frankia sp. CcWB2
TCCCCGGGTCGACGTCGTCATCCGTGATCTGGCGATTCCGGATCCGGACCTGTCGTGCCCGGAGGGGCCGGACGCGGCGGTGGTCGGTCCGGAGACGCTCCGTTCGGGGGTGCCGGATGCGGGGGTGCCGGATGCGGGGGTGGCGGAGATGGGGGCGTCGTGACCTCCGATCGGCGGCAGGAGTCATCCCGACGCCAGCTCGACGCCGCCCGACGCAGGGCCGAGATCCGCGCGTTCATCCGCACGCACCACCCGGATCGGGGAGGTGATCCACAGGCGTTCGCCGCCGGCCTGCGGGCCCTGCGATCCGCGCCGGACGGGCCGGCTGGGCCGGACGCGCTGGGTGTTCCGGGCGTCCGCCTCACCACCCATCATCGGCCCACCGCCGCGGGCATCCTGTTCGCCTGGGTTCGCGGTCGCGGGCGCCGGTGTCCCGACTCCGCGCGCCGGTGGTGGTCGTACCGCTGGGTGCGGTTCGGCCCCGGCCGTGGTCCTCGGGTGCGCTGAGGCGACACCGGGTCCGCGGGACCGCACCCCGGGCCCGGTTCCATGTGACGATCACGCGGGACGCCCCTCGATCTGCCGGTCCAGAGGGGCGGACCGGGTACCGCGGCCGCAGGATGGGCCGGGCTGGATGGGCCGGGCTGGATGGGCTGGGAAAGGGGAAGAGCCACATGCGATCGAGCGCGCTTGGCCTGATCATCGGTCTGATCGCCGGACTCGCCCTCGCCTTCGGGGGCTTCGGCGAGTTTCTGATCGTGCTGGTCTTCGGTGCGATAGGGCTGGTTATCGGCAAGGTGGTGGATGGTGATCTCGATATCACCCGTTACGTGGGCGGTGACCGGCGTCGGGGGCGGCGGTGAACGAGAGGGAGCGTGTGCGACCGGGCCGTCCCGCGGGTAGGCGGTCAGGGGCCGGTTCCCTGCGGGTGGCGGACCGGGTTGTCGAGAAGATCGCGGCCATGGCGGCGGCGGACGTTGTCGGCGTTACCGGACCGCCACGCAGATTCCCGCGCCGTGGCGGCGCGCGGCGTCGTGGGCGTGCCGGGCGGCCACGGGTCTCGGCGAAGATGGAGGGAGCCACCGCCCGGCTGACGATGTCGTTCTCCGTGCGTTACCCGATCCCGGTCACGGAGACGGCCGAGCTGGTCCGTTGTGAGGTGCGGGACCGGGTCGCGGCGCTCACGGGTGTGCGCGTGGCACACCTGGACATCGAGATCCCGTCGCTGTCCTCCGATGGGTAGCGGCCATCTTCTGTCCCGCCGGTTCGCGTTCAGAGCACGGGTAACAAGAGCACGGGTAACAGGCAAGGCTGGGCTCGGTGAGGGGAGGGTGCCGTGTGGGTGGGGCGTAGGATCGTTGCCGGACTGCTCGCCGCGCTGACCGCGGCCGCCGGGGTCATCACCGTCATCGAGATCGTGGCTGCGGCCGGCGGTGGCAGGGGCTACGCCGTGGTCGACTGGCCGGCGTGGGCGGACGGCCTGGCGGGCACGGCCTGGTCCTCCGGGGCGGTCCGACTGGCCGCGGGGATCTGCGTTCTGGTCGGCCTGCTGCTGATCTGGCTCGGAGCGCGGCGCGGAACGCCGTCCCGACTCACCGTGCGGCGCAGCTGCGCGCAGACCATTGTCTTCGTCGAGCGGCGAGGGCTTGCGCGGGCGCTGAGCTCCGCCGCCCTGACCGTCGACGGGGTGCGGGCCGCCCGGGTTCGGGTCCGTGACCGGACCGCCGACGTCCGCCTGCGTCTTCGGCCGCGTGCCGCCGGTGGCGCGCGGGAACGCGCGGGTGCCGTCCTGGCCTCCTTGCTTGCCTCCTTCGAACTGGCTGAGCCGCTCGAGCTGCGCATCCAGGCGACCCCACCGGCCGCGGACCGGACCGTCAACGGGGCGGGACGGACCGGTGGCGGTGCGGCATGACCGAGACACGGGCAGCGGGAGGGCAGACCGCCGAGGGCCGCTCGGCGGGTGGCGGGGTACCCACGGAGCCCGGCGGTGGGCCGGCCGGGCTGTCCGAGCCACCGCCCGACCGCCTCAACCGGGTCGCCCTGGTCGGAGTCGGGTTGCTCTGCCTCGCGGCCGGTGTTCTCGCGTTGCTGGTGGGGGCCGGTGCGTTCGGAGACGGCGTCGCCGACGAGGCGGTGCTCGATGCCGACACCCGTTCCTACCCGACCTCCCACACCTGGTTCTGGCTCGCCGTGGGGATCGGTTCCGGGCTGGTCGTCCTGCTCGCCCTCGGGTGGCTTCGGGCGCAGACGGCGCTGGCGGCGCGGCGCCGTGGACTCTACGTGACGGATGATGCGCTCGGCGGTGTCCATCTGTCCGCCGCGGCACTGACCGACGCCGTCGAGGACGACGTGTTCGGGATCGCGGGCGTCGAGGCGGTGCGGGCGGTGCTGCGTGGCCGGCGGGAACCCGTGCTGGAGATCGCGGTCACCGTTGTCCCGGGGCCGGGGGTCGCCGGCGTGCTCGACGACATCCGTGGCCCGGTGCTCCATCGAGCCCGGACCGCGGTCGGTCGTCCGCGGCTACCCGCCAAGGTGGAGGTCCGCCCCGCTGCCACCATCCGGCCGCAGGTGCGCTGAGGTGCGGCCCGGCGTGACCGGGCAGGGTGACCAAGGCCGCGACGCACCAAGGGTCTTGACAGAACGGGGTCGTTTCCCCCTTGCCGTGGCGCGTCCGGTACTGTGAAGGACCGCGCCGCGGTGGTTCCACCGCCCTCCGGCGCCGGATCCCCAGTTTAGGAAAGGATGAGCGCCGCCATGTCCGAGGTCCGCATCGCCGCGGAGCCGCGCACCGAGTTCGGTAAGGGCGGGGCTCGTCGCACCCGTCGGGCCGGCAAGGTCCCGGCCGTTCTCTATGGTCACGGTAAGCCGCCGCGTCACATTGCGCTGCCCGCACACGACCTACTCCACGCCTTCAAGACCGACGCCGGCACGAACGTCCTGTTGACGCTCGAGCTGGCCGAGGGGACCGAACTCGCGCTCGCGAAGGACGTCCAGCGCCACCCGATCAAGGGCAGCTTCGAGCACATCGACCTCGTGCTCGTAGCCCGGGGCGAGAAGGTCGTGGCCGATATCCCCGTGCAGGTGATCGGGGAACCACACCCGGACACCCTGGTCGACCAGCAGGTCACCACGATTGCGGTGAAGGCCGACGCCACCCGGCTGCCCGGCCCGATCGAGGTCGACATCACCGGGCTCGAGCCGGGTACGAGCATTTTCGCCCGCCAGCTGGTGCTGCCGGCCGGCTCCGAGCTCGACGCCGACACCGACCTGGTCGTCGTGCAGTGCCTGGCCAAGCGGACGAACGCTCAGCAGGAGGCCTCGCTCGGCGAGACTCCGGTGGCGGAGGAGGCCGGCGTCGCGAGCGCGTCCGTCTAAGCGGATCCGCTCCATCGCCGATGTTGTCTGCCGATGGTAACCATCCCGGCCGACGATGGGCCCTGGCTCGTCGTCGGCCTCGGCAATCCCGGACCGACCTATGCCGGCAATCGGCACAACGCCGGCTTCATGGTCGTGGACCTGCTCGCCGAGCGGACCGGGTCGCGGCTGAAGTCGCACCGTTCCCGGGCCGATGTCGCCGAGACCCGCCTGGCCGGGGCGCGGGCGGTCCTCGCCCGCCCGCTCTCCTTCATGAATCTCTCCGGCCATCCTGTCGCGGCGGCCCGGAGCTTCTACAAGGCCGAGGTCTCCCGGCTCATCGTGGTGCACGATGAGCTTGACATCCCCTTCGGGGCTGTGCGGCTCAAACGCGGCGGT
>NZ_CDWRCM010000023.1:21599-27819 GCF_977927585.1 Frankia sp. CcWB2
GGGGACAACGGCCACAACGGTCTGCGGTCCATCTCCTCGGCGCTCGGGACACGGGACTACCTGCGGGTCCGGGTCGGCATCGGCCGTCCGCCCGGCCGGATGGATCCGGCCGACTTCGTGCTGCGGGACTTCACCCCGACCGAACGCCGTGAGCTGCCCCTCCTGCTCGAACACGCGGCCGACTCGGTCGAGATGCTCATCGCCGACGGTCTGGAGCCCGCGCAGAACCGCTATCACGCGTTGCTCTGAACCGCTCGACGGACACCGCGTGTTTCTGCCGGTCCGGTGGGCACTCCGGGTGCTTGGGTACTTCAAGTGTTGGTGTGGATGCGAAAGGTCAACGGCATGGCCGGTTGCCGGGAAACCGGGGGGCGGAGGCTTCGTGCACTGGCATGAGGGGGAGAGAAAGGGCGGGCGAGCGCGGAGGAGTGCCGGATGCTGGCGTTGACGGCGGGCCCGCCGGCCGATGGTCGGGCGTACAGCGTCGTGGCCCTCGGGGCACACGCGGACGACGTGGAGATCGGCGCCGCTGCCACGATCATGCAGTTGCTGGCCGCCCATCCGGAGGCCGCCGTGCACTGGGTGGTCTTCTCGAGCGAGGGCGAGCGCGGCTCGGAGGCGGAGGAGAGCGCGCGTGAACTGCTCGGCTCCTCGCTCGGTTCGCTGCACCTGCACGAGGTCCGGGACGGTTTCCTCCCTCGGGAGTGGAGCGGGGTCAAGGAGGTCCTGCTGCAGATCGCCCGCCAGGTCACCCCGGACATCGTGTTCGCCCCGGCGCTCGCGGATGCCCACCAGGATCACCGGGTGCTCGGCGAGCTGGCGTGGCAGGCCTTTCGCGGGGCGCTCATCCTCGGCTACGAGATCCCGAAATGGGAGGCCGACCGGCTGTCCCCCAGCCTGTACGTCCCGATCCCCGAGGAGAGGGTCGGGGCAAAACTCGACCATCTCAAACGTCATTTCCGCAGCCAGCAGGACCGTGCCTGGTTCGACGACGAGACCTTCCGCGCAACCCTGCGGCTGCGCGGCGTCGAGTGCGGGACGCGCTACGCGGAGGCGTTCGACGCCCGCAAGGTGATGCTCACCTTCTGATATGTCTCCCGCCCACCGGTCTCCCGCCTACCACCCTCCTCCGTCGGCCCGGTGAGGCCCGGCGGGAGTGGCCCGGCGGGAAGGACTCAGGCTGGCGTCAGATGTTCCTGGATGCGACCGATGAGTGCCGCGTGGTCGAGTTCCTGTAGCACGTAGGCCCGGCCGGCTGTTCCGATCTCGGCCGCCTTCCAGGGCTGTTCCAGCAGGCCGCAGGCGGCGTCGGCGAAGGCCCCCGCGTCCTCGGCGACGAGGAGGTGGGTACCGGGCGTCCAGCCGAGGCCGCGGCTGCCGGTGGGTGTACTCACGACTGGCGTTCCCGTCGCCATTGCCTCGATCGCCTTGATGTTCACGCCGGATCCCGAACGCATCGGGTTCACCGACAGGGTGGCCGTGGCGAGGTAACCGGCAACGCTCGGCACGTCAGTGTGCAGCTCCACGCCCTCGAAGCCACCGAGCCATGCCGCCAGGCCCTCCTCCGGACGCCGCCCCACCACCTGGAAGGTCGCGTCGGGATGGCGGACCCGGATCGTCGGCCAGCAGCCGCCGAGGAACCAGCGCAGGGCTTCGATGTTGGTCGGGGTGTCCAGCGAGCCAACAAAGATCAGCTTCTTGCCGGCGCCGTCCCGAGGTGCCGGCTTCCGGCCCGGCGGGGCCGACCCGGTCGGCTCGGTGCCGGTCGGCTCGGTGCCCGTCGATGCGGTGAGGGCACCGACAGGCAGGAACGGCGGCAGGTGGAACGTCGGGATGCGCGCCCGCGTACGCCGCCAGTTGTGGTCTTCCAGCGAGATGTCCGCGATGCAGGTGATGAGCGGAGAGTGGTGCATCGAAAGCTCCGCCAGTCGCAGTTTGTGATACTCCAGCTCGTAGGCGACGGTGCGCGGCCCCGAGCTGTTGCGGGCCAGCACCCGGAAGAACTCCGAGTCGACGTTGTGCGCGCGCACCAGATGTGGCAGCTTCCAGATCCGGGCGACCTCCTCGCCGAGATGCGACGTCCGGCAGCTGTAACTGATCACGGCGTCGGCTCGTGGCGGCGTCGACTCCAGCGCGCGGCGCAACGGGCCGACCGGCCGGGAGGCGTGCATGAATGGCCGGGCCGTCAGGTGTGCCCGTGGGCTGTCGTCACGAGGCAGCCGGATGACGGCCGAACCCGGCACGGCCTCCTCATACGCGGCGATATCCAGGTTCTCCCGGGAAGGCACCAGGACCTGCATCCGAACGCCGGCCGCGGAGGCCGCGGTGAGGAAGCTGAAGGTCTCCACCCGCCCGCCCGCGTCCGCTGGGAGAAACGGTTCCTCGACAACGACGATCCAGCGCGTGGAGTCGCTCACCGGACAACTGTAACGACCGTGGGGTTGGGTAACGACTGCGGGCTCGGTACTCGTGCGGGGTGTCGCGGACAGTTGCAGGTAGATGACAAGAGTGTCGTGAGGTGAAGGTGGGGTCGAGGTGCGCGCATGTCCGCCGGGGGGTCCATCCGATTCCGCGGGACGACTTTGGCGCGGTGCGGGTGCCACGGCTGCGCGGCGTCATGGCGTCATGGCGTGTCATGGAGTCAATGGCGCCGTACCGCAAAGGACGGAGCCGTTGGTTGTGGCTGACCGGCGGAACGCTACGGTAACCGCTATGACAGGTGTCCGGACCATCGGTCGAGGTGCCGCCGTCGCGGCGCTGGGAGCCACAGCCGTTTACGGTCACGTTTTGTATCCGATCTATATCGGATTGCGCAGCCGTGGCCTGGAGTCGACGGCACCGCCGGACCCTGAGATCTGGCCGGGATTGAGCGTGGTCGTCTCCGCCTATCGCGAGTCGGCGGTGATCGGGGCGAAACTGGATGAACTCACCGGCACGGACTATCCCGGGCCGATGGAGATCATCGTCGTGGCCGACGATCCGGAGACGGCCGAGGCCTCGCGCCGGCCCGGCGTGCGGGTGCTGTCGTCCGGGGAACGCCTCGGCAAGGCGCGGGCGGTCAACCGGGGAGTCGCCGCCGCCACCCACGAGCTCGTGGTGCTCACCGATGCGAACGCCGTGCTCGCGCCCGGTGCCCTGCGGGCAGCCGCCCGCCATTTCACCGACGAGACGGTCGGCGCGGTGGCAGGGGAGAAGCAGGTCGACGATCCCGACGGCGCCCAGGGCTTCTACTGGAAGTTCGAGTCCTGGCTGAAGCGCCGCGAGTCGGCGACCGGCGCGACCATCGGCGTGGTCGGCGAGATGCTGGCCTTCCGCCGCCAGGCGTTTCGGCCCCTGCCCGCGGACGTGGCCGTCGACGATGCCTGGCTGGCTCTCGACATCCTCGAAGGGGGGCTGCGGGTCGTCTACGAACCCGAGGCGTACTCGATCGAGTCGTCGAGCCCGGACTACTCGGCGGAGTGGGAGCGGCGGACCCGCATCGTTGCTGGCAACCTCGACATGCTCT
This sequence comes from Frankia sp. CcWB2, assembly GCF_977927585.1. NCBI lineage: Bacteria > Bacillati > Actinomycetota > Actinomycetes > Frankiales > Frankiaceae > Frankia > Frankia sp. CcWB2. The sequence continues at coordinate 25,105 of NZ_CDWRCM010000023.1, forward strand.
GGCGGCGCCGGGCGGCGCTGGTGCCCGGCGCGCTGCCGGTCACCCCGCAACTGTGGGGCCACCGGCTGGTCCGCTCGTCGTTCGGCCCGTTGGCGCAGGTCGTCCTGGTGGGGCTCGCCCTCCCGGCCGCCCGCCGGAGCTGGATCGCCCGGCTGTTCCTGGCGGGCAACGCCGTCGGCGCTGTGAGCACCGCGGCGCTGCTGACCGGGCGCACGCCGCCCGGTCCGACCCGCCTGGTCGCGCAGGTCTTCTTCCTCCAGGCCGTCGCGCTCGGCGGGGTGCGGCGCTTCGTGGCCCGGGACCGGCCCGCCGTCTGGCCCAAGCCGGAGCGGCCGGCCGTGGCCTCCGCGACGTCACCGGCGCCCACGGGGCCGGTCCCGCCACCGGGGCAGACGACGCCGCCCGGCCCGCCGACCGAGCTGGCCCCGGCCGGCAACTGACGCCGCTGACGCCGGCCGGAACCGGCTTTGGCTGGAGAACCCACCTCGGCCCGTCACCGGCTACGCCTATCGAAATACCATCCCGCCCTGGGGCGGGAATACCGTGTGGTACAGGACCGCAGGACCGCAACACCGCACGAGGCGTGGACATCCACCTGAGTGCGCGTCAGCACACGCAGTGAGGAGCGTGCCGCCATGTCCGTCGAGAAGCCCAACTGGTCCAGGTGGCAGTACGAGCTGGTACTGGTCAGTTTTCACAGCCGTGGCCAGCTCGAGCAGCTCTTCGCGACCCTTCCGTTGGACATGCCGGTTGTGATCATCGATAACGCCGAGGGCGTCGACCGCGTTGACGAGCTGATCGCGGGCCGGCCCAACAGCCGTTACCTTGACTCCGGCGGCGGCAAGGGATTCGCGAAGGCCGCCAACATGGGCATCCGTTCGTCGCGCTACGAGTACGTGGTGCTCGGCAACCCGGACAGCCGGCCCACCGTGGAGGTCATCGACACGCTGGTCGACGACCTCATCGCCGATCCCGAACTGGTGACCAGCGCGGCCACCATGAAGGGGCACGACGACAAGCCCGAGCTCGGTAACGGCGGCTGGGAGCCGACGCCCCGCCGGGTGCTGCTGCACGTGCTGGGAGCGCACAAGGTGGCGCCGAGCTCGGCGCTGTTCGCCCGGCCGACACCGGGCCGCCCGATGAACCCCGAGTGGCTGACCGGCGCCTGCATGGCGGTCCGCCGGTCCACCTTCCTCGAACTAGGTGCCTTCGATGAGACGTTCTACGTCTACAACGAGGACATGGCGCTCGGCCGGGCGATCCGTGAGGCGGGGCTGCGGCAGAAGCTGCGCACCGATCTGCTGGTACCCCACGGGGCGGGAGGTTCCGGGGCCGGTAAGACGTGGATGCTGCAGATGCGCGGTGCGTCCATGGTGCGTTATCTACGTAAGCACAATGCGCCGGCCCGGGTGAACGTGATGCGCTCGATGCTCGTCGCCGGCTACGCCGGGCGTACGGTGCTCTCTCGAGCCCGGGGCAGGAAGGCAGTGGCTGACGAGCACGCCGCATATATCAAGGGCCTGCTGGTCGGGCCGCCGGCCAAGTAGCCGCGCCCGTTCCCTCGTTCGTTCCCTGCCTGTTCAGCGGGCTGGCTGTCCGATTCGTCCCTCTGGACAGGCAGGGAAGTGAACTCGGTGGTCCCGGGCTCGGTGGTCCCGGGCTCAGGTGAAGCGGGCTACCCGCCATTCCCGGCGACCGCGGCGGACCAGGATGACCGAGCCGTGCAGCAGATCCTTGGTCCCGACGGTGGCTTCCACGCCGACCCGTTCCCCGTTCACCAGGACCGCACGGTTGCCCAGGTGCTCGCGCGCATCCCGCTTGCTGTTGGCGAGGCCGGTGGCGATCAGCAGATCGACGACCGGCCAGCCGTCCTCCTCGAGCCGGGCGGCCGGCTCCTCGACCGTGGGCACGTCGGCGAAGACGTCGGAGAGCAGATCCGCGCCGATCGCCTTCACGTCCCCGCTGAACAACGCGGTCGACGCCGCCTCGGCCGCGTCGACCGCGGCTTGGCCGTGCACCAGTGCGGTGATCTCCCGCGCCAGGTGACGCTGCAACGCTCGCCTGCCCGGAGCCTCGGCGTGCTCGGCGAACAGCCGCTCCAGCGGCTCACGGTCGATGAGCGAGAAGAACAGGGCGAACCGGCGTGCCTCGTCGTCAGACAGATTGATCACGAACTGGTACAGGGTGTAGGGCGAGGTGCGGTCGGCCGAGAGCCAGACCGCTCCCTTCTCCGACTTGCCGAACTTCGTGCCGTCCGAACGCAGCAGCAGCGGGCAGGTCAGCCCGTGTACCTGGGTGCGCAGCACCCGTCGCACGTAGTCGATCCCGGCGACGATGTTGCCCCACTGGTCGGAGGCGCCCATCTGGAGGGTGACCCCGTGGCCCTCGCACAGGCGGCGGAAGTCGTACGCCTGGAGCAGGGAGTAGCTGAACTCGGTGTAGGTCAGGCCGACATCGGGATCGTCCAGCCGCCGGCGCACCGAGTCACGGCGGACCATCTCGGTGACGGGGAAGTGCTTGCCGACGTCCCGCAAAAATTCGATCATCCCGAGTCCGCCGAGCCAGTCGGCGTTGTCGACGAACTGCGGGAGCTGGCCGGAGTCCAAGGCCCGGGCGAAGACGGATTCCATGATCTCCTGTTGTCCGAGCATGTTTGTCCGTACCTCCTGGGCGGTGAGCAGGCTGCGTTCCACCGACTTGCCCGACGGGTCGCCG
>NZ_CDWRCM010000023.1:28072-29778 GCF_977927585.1 Frankia sp. CcWB2
GTGCCACCGCCGAACAGGGTGACCGCGCCGATCCCCGCCCGTGCGGCCCGGATCAGCAGGGTCATCGGCAGCAGGTTGCCGATCGTCAGCGAGGGGGCCGTCGGGTCGAAGCCGATGTAGCAGCGCCGCCGTCCGCTGTCGAGGTGCTCCCGCAGTTCGGCGGGATCGGTGCTGTCGTGGAGGAGTCCACGCCAGGACAGCTCGTCCAGGAGCGCGTGTGTCATGGGCCCATGGTAAAAGTGGCGCGCCGGTCCACCGTGTCACGGCGAGATCACCCGGTAGGGGAGTGCGGGCGGACGCGGCTGCCCGTGCGGCCGGGCCCCGCCCGCGCCGCGCGCTGCCAGGCGTACAGCAGATGTGTCACGATCCCGAGCAGGACGCCCAGCGAGGCCGCGATGCCGAGCCCGGCGGCCCAGGCCAGTGGCGAGAGTTCCGACGAGCCCGGGCCGGCTGCGCCGATCTGACCGGTGCTCGTCGGACCGGTGCTCGTGAGCGTGGCGTCGTCCCCGTGGGTCGTCGCGTCGTCGGCGGATCCCCGGGCCTGCCCGCCGGGCATGATGCGGCCGGCGGCCGGCGCGGGCCCGCCCACCCCCCAGCGCGTCGGTTCCGACAGCAGCGGATTGGTCCTGACCACCGGTACGGCCCGGGTCAGCGCCGCGACGGGGTCGACGATGCCGAAGCCGAACTCATCGTCGCGGCCAGGAGGGCCCGCATCCCGCGCGGTGTAGACGAGCCGCTCGATGACGTTGGGTGCGTCCAGGTCCGGCTGGGCGGCCCGGATGAGGGCGACAACGCCCGCGACGATCGCCGCGGAGTTCGAGGTACCGCCCCCGGTGTCCAGGCCGTCCGGGGAGACCCTGGTCGGGACGGGGGCCCGGATACCGGGGGCCGGCGCGGCGATGACGGCCCGCGGCCCGCGGGCCGATTCCCGCCAGAAACCATCAGCGGCCGTCGATCCGGTCACCGCGACCACTCCCGGGATGCTGGCGGGGGAGTTGATCGCGGTGTCGCCGGACTCGACGTTCCCCGCCGAGGCGACCACCACCACGTCGTGCGCGAGGGCGTAGCCGACCGCCTTCTCCTCGTCCGGGGTCGCCGCCCCCGTCGAGCCCAGGGAAAGGTTGATGACGTCGGCGCCCAGGTCGACCGCCCGGCGGATGCCGATCGCGACCTTCTCCGAGTTCGTCTCGGCGCCGGTCGAGACGGGCAGGATCTTGGCGGCCGGGGCGATGCCGCGGACCTCGGGCCGGCCGTTGTCGTTGCGACCGGCGATGATGCCCGCCATGGCGGTGCCGTGCCCGTTCGGATCATTGTCGCGCCAACCGTCCCGCGCCGCCCCGGGACCGATACCGGTACCGGGAAGCAGCTGACCCCACAACTTGGGCTGGCTGGCGTCGACCCCGCCGTCGATGACGGCCACCACCGTGCCCGCGCCCTGGCTGATCCGGTGTGCCTGGGCGAGTCCCAGGACAGCGTGGTACCACTGCGAGCCTCGGGCGGGCGCGATCGGAGCCGGGTCGGGCCCGGCCGCGTGCGGCGGGACGACGGCGCCGGCCGGAGCGGTCGTCATCACGAGGCCGACCAGCAGGCCGAGCATGGCGCGGTGGTGCATGAGGGGGTCCTGCCTCCGGGGCTACCGCTCGGCGGGCGTGGCTGATCGTGTCCGGTTACGCGCCCTGTTTGAGGAAGTTTTCCACATTGCATGG
>NZ_CDWRCM010000024.1:0-5850 GCF_977927585.1 Frankia sp. CcWB2
GTCGAACAGGCCGCCGTAGGCCTCGATGACGGTCAGCAGCAGGATCGTGAAGCCCCAGAAGGTGAAGAAGTGGGCCGCCCCGGGCACCGACCACTTCAGCAGCTTGCGCTGCCCCCCGACCTCGCTGATCTCCGTCCAGACGCGGGTCGGCAGGTCGTCGAGCCGGCCCTCGGCCGGCTGGCCGGACCTGATCAGCCGGAACAGCCAGAAAACCCGGCGCCCGGCAACCGCGAGAGCAATCAGCGTGATCGCTCCACCGATCGCAATTCTCACAGCATCCTCCATCTGGCACCCACTATCGCGGGCGAGCCTGCTCGTACCGACCAGCAACGTATGGGACGAGTGGCTCACGCCACCCGGACAAGTGGCCCGCGCCACCGTAGGGGCGGGTCCGGTCCCACCTCCCGGCCAACCTGCCTGGCTGGGTCCCCACCCCCGGGCGTAGGGGCACTATGAGGCCGACAGCGAACCCGCTCACCGTCAACCCTGCCACGATGTGGTCCGAGCGGCCCGAGCTAAGGGGCCCAAAGGCCCGATCGTCCGCGCGAGGTGCACGAGACTGCTACGTTCAGCGGCAGACGCCCAACCAACACGCAACGCCTCGCACCGTCACGACTACCACGGCGCCCCGGATCCCGCCATCCCGGAACGTCGCTCCCCCCCGGGAGCCTCCCGGGCCGACGAGGTCAACCCTTGTGCCGGCAGGTGCTTCGACGCACCATAAGGACAGCTTTCGCCCACGGTGACCGGGCGATCGTGTGTCCCGCGGTGCTCGCCACCTTCACGTTGTGCATGGGCCCGGTGCCAGCGATGCCTTGACGACGCCCGGCGTGCCCCGGCGGACGGGCCCTACCGACGTTGACGACCCCGCGAACGACAACTCCGCGAACGACAACCCTGCGAACATGGTGGGCACGATGGCGACGATCACCCGGCCGACGATGACCCGAGTCGGCCGCCCTGGACACTCCCTGCAGACGGAGTACCTCCGGGCCAGGGAGAACCAGGCACTCGTGCGGCGGGACAAGCTGAGCCGCGAGGTACCCCGCACCGCGGTGCGCTCGGCCCTGGTGGGACTCGTTCTCGCCCTCGTCATCGGCTTCGGCCTGGGGCTGCCCACGGTCGCGGTCGTCGTGTTCCTGCTGGTCTTCATCGCCTGGCCGGCCGGGATCGTGATCGCCTCGTTCGGGACCGCCCCCGACGTCGAGTCGCTGCGCGAGGGGGCCGAGGCGGAGCGCAGGACCGCCCGCGCCATCGCCCGGCTGCGCCGCCAAGGGTACGTCATCCTGCACGACCGGGCCGTCCCCTACTCCGAGGCGACCATCGGTCACCTCCTGGTCGGGCCCGGCGGGGTGATGGTGCTCAGCAGCGACAACAACAAGGGCACCGTGCGGTACAAGAAGGGTGGGGCGACCTGTGACGGAGAGTCACTCAAGCCCCCGATCGACCGCACCGCCTGGTTGGGTGGCGAGGTCCGCAACCAGATCCGCGCAGCACTGCCGATGCTTAAGATCCCGGTAAGTCCGATCCTGGTGATGGTCGAGGCCAACGTCCTGTGGAGCGACGGCGCCCTCGACGGAGTGACGATCATCAGCATCAAGGACGTCGTCAACTACATCCGGCGCAAGCCCGGCCGGCTCAACCCCGGTGAGGTCCAGCAGATCGCCGCCGCCACGGAACGGCTGTTTCCGGCCTACTCGGCCAACCGCCTCGCCGAGCAGATCACCGTCGGTCGGGACCAGTGGCTGACCCTGATGGACGCGCTGCGCACGATCCGTGAGCGCGACGGGGACGCTTCCGAGATGCTCGACCGGCTCGCCCAGATCGAGTCCGACCTGGGCCGACAGGCCGACCTCATCAACCGGACCGGAATGCCGCTCACGGTTCCCGGCCGAGCGGGCACTGACGAGGCCGCGAACGGCGGCGGCGCGGCCTCCGGGCCGGACGGTCCGTCGGCTGCCGGCATGGGGCCGGTCGTCTCGCCCCGGCTCGGATCACGCGCGGGCGGACGGCCGCGCCCGGGAGCCCGCCGCGGGCGCATCCTGGCCGCCGTTCGACCGCCCCGGGAGACGACGGACCCCGACGCCGGCCAGGCGCCCGGCGACGGTGCCGCGGGTGACTCGGCCCCGCAGCCACCCGCCGGAAGCTGACGCTCTCCCACTCCACTCCACTCCACGCGGCTCCCCCGCAGGCTCTTCCCGCCAGCTCCCCTTCCGGTCCCGTCCGGCGGCGCTGGCGGGAATTTCCCGGCCGCACAAAAGTTGAGCGCGCTAGGATCACCTCTGTCAGGCTATGATAAGAGCCGTCGTCATGAGTCAGAGCGACTCAACACACCAGCCTGGCTTAGCGTTGGCGGAACCGAGGCTTCCCGGAGTGATCCTCAAACCTCGGTTCACCGACAGGTTCCATCCCCACGAGGTCGGTGCGCCCGCCTGATCGGCGCCACCGACATGATCGAAAGGCGCACAGACATGGCACGAGCGGTCGGTATCGACCTCGGCACCACGAACTCCGTCGTGAGCGTGCTCGAGGGCGGCGAACCCACGGTGATCGCCAACGCCGAGGGCTCCCGGACGACCCCGTCGGTCGTGGCTTTCGCGAAGAACGGCGAGGTCCTGGTCGGCGAGGTCGCCAAGCGTCAGGCGGTGACAAACGTCGAGCGCACCATCCGGTCGGTCAAACGCCACATGGGCACCGACTGGAAGATGACGGTCGACGCGAAGGATCTCACGCCCCAGGAGATCAGCGCGTTCATCCTGCAGAAGCTGAAGCGGGACGCCGAGTCCTACCTCGGTGAGACGGTCACGGACGCGGTCATCACCGTCCCGGCGTACTTCGATGACGCCCAGCGTCAGGCCACTACCGAGGCGGGCACGATCGCCGGGCTCAACGTCCTGCGGATCGTCAACGAGCCGACCGCCGCGGCCCTCGCCTACGGGTTGGACAAGGGCGAGAAGGAGCAGACCATCCTGGTCTTCGACCTCGGTGGCGGTACCTTCGACGTCTCCCTACTGGAGATCGGCGACGGTGTCGTCGAGGTGAAGTCCACCTCCGGTGACACCCACCTCGGTGGTGACGACTGGGATCAGCGCGTCACCGACCACCTGATCAAGACTTTCAACGGCCAGCACGGGGTCGACCTCGGCAAGGACAAGATGGCCCTGCAGCGGCTGCGGGAGGCCGCTGAGAAGGCGAAGATCGAGCTTTCGCAGTCCACCCAGACCACGATCAACCTGCCCTACATCACCGCGTCGGCCGAGGGTCCCCTGCACCTCGACGTCTCACTGTCGCGCGCCGAGTTCCAGCGGATGACCTCCGACCTCATCGACCGCTGCAGGCACCCCTTCCAGCAGGCGGTGAAGGACGCGGGGATCAAGGTCAGCGACATCGACCACGTCGTCCTCGTCGGTGGTTCCACCCGGATGCCCGCCGTCGTCGAGCTGGTCCGCGAGCTGACCGGGGGCAAGGAGCCGAACAAGGGCGTCAACCCGGACGAGGTCGTCGCCGTCGGCGCCTCGCTGCAGGCCGGCGTGCTCAAGGGCGAGGTCAAGGACGTCCTGCTCCTCGACGTCACCCCACTCTCGCTCGGCATCGAGACGAAGGGGGGGATCATGACCAAGCTCATCGAGCGCAACACCACGATCCCCACCAATCGCTCGGAGATCTTCACCACCGCCGAGGACAGCCAGCCCTCCGTGCAGATCCAGGTCTTCCAGGGCGAGCGCGAGATGGCCGCCTACAACAAGAAGCTCGGCATGTTCGAGCTGACCGGCCTGCCGCCCGCCCCGCGGGGCATGCCCCAGATCGAGGTCACCTTCGACATCGACGCAAACGGCATCGTGCACGTGTCCGCGAAGGACCTGGGCACCGGCAAGGAGCAGTCGATGACCATCACCGGTGGCTCGGCGCTGCCGAAGGACGACATCGACCGCATGGTCCGCGACGCCGAGCAGTACGCCGAGGAGGACCGCAGGCGCCGGGAGGAGGCCGAGACCCGCAACAAAGCCGAGACGCTCGTCTACTCGACCGAGCGGTTCCTCGCCGAGAACGGCGAAAAGATCGACGCCGCGGTGCAGAGCGACGTGGAGGAGAAGCTCGGCACGCTGCGGGGCGCCGTCGCCGGCACCGACACGGCGGCGATCCGCGAGGCGGCCGACGCGCTGGCCGCGGCTAGCCAGGCGATGGGCCAGGCCATGTACGCGCAGGCCGCCCAGGAGGGCGCGGGTGCCTCCGGCGGCGCCGGAGCAGCCGACGACGACGTGGTCGACGCGGAAATCGTGGATGAGGAGGACAAGAAGTGACCTCAAGCCAGGCCGCGGACTGGTGGGGTTCGTCTCGGCCCGACGGCCGGGACGAGGCCGCAGAGCCCCCGGTGGTGGTGCGGGACCGGCGCCGGATCGATCCGGAGAGCGGCGAGGTCCGGCCGGAGGCCGCTGCGTCCCCCGGCCCGACGGCCACGGAGGTTCCACCCGCCGGAGTCCCGGCGGGCGAGGGTGACGGTGAGCTCGTGGCGTCACTGCGCCAGCAGGTCACCGAGCGGACCGCGGACCTGCAGCGCCTGAAGGCCGAGTTCGACAACTACCGTCGGCGGGTCGAGCGGGACCGTCAGCAGATCGGCGAGCAGGCGACGGCGAAGCTGCTGGCGAGTCTGCTGTCGACCCTCGACGACATCGGCCGGGCTCGTGACCACGGCGATCTGGAAGGCCCGTTCAAGGCGATCGCGGAGGCCTTGGAGGCAGCCCTGGAGGCGACCGGGCTGGAGCGATACGGGGCGAAGGGCGACGAGTTCGACCCGTCGGTCCACGAGGCCCTGATGCACTCCTATCGGTCGGACGTGAGCGGGCCGACTTGCATGGACGTCTTCCGGGCGGGTTACCTGCACGCGGGCAAGGTGTTGCGGCCCGCGCAGGTGTCGGTCGCGGAACCGTCGGGCGAGGTGGACGAGACCGTCGATCAGCCAGTCGAGGCGGAGGTCGTCGCCGGGGCCGGCGAGGCGGCGGGGAGCGGCCCGGGCCAGGCAGGCGGCCCGCCGAATCGGCTGGCATCGGTTCCCGATGACACGGGCAGTGCGCCCGGGCCGGACAACGGCGGGCCCACTGTCAGCGCCGACTGAACACCGGCTGAAGAGGGGAGCCAGGTCCGTCCGGCCGTCCGCGAGCCGGGGTCTGACGGGCATGGCCGGCCACCGCCTCGCGCGGATGACATCGTGAAGGAAGGAGGGGCGCCGTGAGTGTTCGCGACATGGTCGAGAAGGACTATTACGCCGCTCTCGGCGTTCCAAAGGACGCCTCGGCGACCGACATCAAGAAGGCGTACCGCAGGCTGGCCCGTGAGCTGCACCCCGACAAGAACCCGGGGGACGCCAAGGCCGAGGCGCGGTTCAAGGAGGTCTCCGAGGCCTACGACGTTCTCTCGGACGAGGGCCGTCGACGGGAGTACGACGAGGCCCGGGCGCTGTTCGCGGCCGGCGGTCGTCCCGGCGGCGGCTTCGGCGGGCCTGGCCGAGCCGGGGGTTACGGCGGGTTCGGCGCACCCGGCACGGGCTACGGCAGCGGGCCGAACCTCAACCTCGACGACCTTCTCGGTGGGGCGAACGGCGGCCTCGGCGGCATCTTCGACAACCTGTTCCAGCGGTCGGCACCCGGACGCGGCCCGCGTCGGGGTGCCGACATCGAGGCCGAGGTCACGATCCCCTTCGAGAAGTCGCTGACCGGCCTGGAGGCGTCGGTCCGGCTTCCCGGGGCCGCGACCTGTACCACCTGCACCGGCAGCGGGGCGCGTCCCGGCACGACGCCGCGCACCTGCCCGACCTGCCGTGGGCTGGGCGTGGTGTCCCGCTCCCAGGGTGGC
>NZ_CDWRCM010000024.1:6224-11352 GCF_977927585.1 Frankia sp. CcWB2
GGGGTGAGCGACGGACAGCGGCTGCGGGTCCGGGGGCGTGGCATACCCGGCGAACGGGGCGGACCGGCCGGTGATCTCGAGGTGACGGTGCACGTGCTGCGCCATCCGGTGTTCGAGCGGGAGGGGAACAACCTGGCGATCACTCTCCCCGTGACGATCACCGAGGCCGCCCTCGGCGCATCGATACGGGTGCCGACCCTGGACGGTGCTCCGCTCACGATGAAGGTACCGGCGGGGACCTCCAGCGGTCGACGCCTGCGGGCCCGCGGGCGGGGTGTCCCCACAGCCGGGGGCGGGAACGGGGACCTCATCGTCACGCTCGAGGTGACGGTGCCGAAGCCGAGTGATCTCTCGCCACGGGCACGTACGGCGTTGCTGGAGTTCGCCCAGGCCCATCCCGAGGACCCACGGGCGCCGTTGATGGAACGGATGGGGGCAGGCGGATGACCGGGCGGCCGAACCGCACATCCGACCCGCCGCCCGCCCGGCGCGGGCGAGCGACGGGAGCAGGGCGAGCGATGGGAGCAGGGCGAACAGGGGAACGGCAGCTCCAGAGAGGACCGGCGGCGTCCCCCGCTGAGGTTCGGCCGGACACCGAGATTCGGCCGGAGGGCTACTACCCCGCCGGCCCGCTGCCGGGCCCGGCCCACGACGAGGACGCACCGGTCTACGTCATCTCGATCGCCGCGCAGCTCGCCGGGATGCATCCCCAGACCCTGCGGTCCTACGACCGGCTCGGGCTGGTCACGCCCGGGCGCACGGCCGGGCGGGGGCGGCGTTACTCCGCCCGGGACGTGGCGTTGCTGCGCGAGGTGCAGCGGTTGTCCCAGGAGGAAGGCGTCAACCTGGAGGGGATCAAGCAGATCCTCCGGTTGAGCGCCCAGGTGATGGCGCTGCAGGCGCAGGTGCGTCAGCTCACCGAGGAGCTCGCCCGGTCCCGCGCCGACACGGACCGCGCGGTGGCCGAGGCGCATGCCAGTCACCGGCGCGACCTCGTCCCGGTGGATCGCGGCGCGCTCGTGGTCTGGCGGCCGCTGCCCCGCCGCTGACCGGCCGGGCAGAGCCGGCAAACGGATGCAGGGGGTTCATCGCGGCGCGCCCGCAAGGTTGAGTGGGAACGACTCAGGTATGCTGAGCGTTGAAAAAGCGACGGTGCACGCCGTCCGACCATCTGGGATCCGCCATGAACGCTGAACGCCTCACCGCCCGGTCGCAGGAGGCACTCTCCGCAGCGATCAGTCGAGCCACCGCCGACGGGTCACCCCTCGTCGACCCCCTCCACCTGCTCACCGCACTGCTCGAAGCGTCTGACGGGGTCGGCGCGGCGCTGCTGGCGTCCGCGGGCACCTCGGTCGACACGGTGCGCTCCCGAGCCGAGGCCGCAGTGACGCGGCTGCCCCGCGCGACGGGCATGAGCGTGTCCCCGCCGCAGCTGTCCCGCCAGCTCATCGCGGTGCTGAACAACGCCGAGCGGCAGGCCGGTCAGCTGGGTGACGAGTACACCTCGGTCGAGCATCTGGTCGTGGCGCTCGCCGAGGAGGGGGGCGAGGCCAGGCGGATCCTTACCTCCGCCGGCGCCACCCCCGACGCGCTGCGCGGCGCCTTCGAGAAGGTGCGCGGCGGCGCCCGGCGGGTGACCACCCGGGACCCGGAGGGCTCCTACCGCGCGTTGGAGAAGTACTCCATCGACCTCACCGAGCGTGCGCAGCAGGGCAAGCTGGACCCGGTGATCGGCCGCGACGCCGAGATCCGCCGCGTCATCCAGGTGCTGTCGCGGCGGACGAAGAACAACCCGGTCCTCATCGGCGAGCCCGGGGTCGGCAAGACGGCCATCGTCGAAGGGCTCGCGCTGCGGGTCGTCGCGGGTGACGTGCCCGAGTCGCTGCGCGGCCGGCGCATCGTCTCGCTCGACCTCGGTTCGATGGTTGCTGGCTCCAAGCTGCGCGGCGAGTTCGAGGAGCGGCTGACCTCCGTCCTCAACGAGATCCGCGAGGCCGAGGGTCAGATCATCACCTTCATCGACGAGCTGCACACCGTCGTCGGCGCCGGCGCGGCCGAAGGAGCGATGGACGCCGGCAACATGCTCAAACCGATGCTCGCCCGCGGCGAGCTGCGCATGATCGGCGCCACCACCCTGGAGGAGTACCGCACCCGGATCGAGAAGGACCCGGCGCTGGAACGTCGCTTCCAGCCGGTCCTCGTCGGCGAGCCGACGGTCGAGGACACCATCGGCATCCTGCGCGGGCTCAAGGAACGCTACGAGGTGCACCACGGCGTGCGCATCACCGACACCGCGCTGGTCGCCGCGGCCACCCTGTCCGACCGCTACGTCACCGCACGCTTCCTGCCGGACAAGGCGATCGACCTGGTCGACGAGGCCGCGTCCCGGCTCCGCATGGAGATCGACAGCCGGCCGGTGGCGATCGACGAACTCGAGCGCGCCGTGCGCCGCCTGGAGATCGAGGACATGGCGCTGTCCAAGGAGAACGACGAGGCCTCCCGCGAGCGGCGGGGGCGCCTGCAGCGCGAGCTCGCCGACCGGCGTGAGGAGCTGTCGAGCCTGACGGCCCGCTGGCACCGGGAGAAGGACTCGATCTCCGAAGTTCAGAAGATCAAGGAGGAGCTGGAGAACGCGCGGCGCGCCGCGGAGCTCGCCGAGCGCGACCTCGACCTCGCCAAGGCCGGGGAGCTGCGGTACGGCACCATCCCGACGTTGGAGAAGCGGCTGTCGGCGGCGACCGGCGCGCTGGCCGGCGCGGACTCCCCCGGTGGGGCGATGCTCAACGAGGAAGTCGGCCCGGACGATGTCGCCGAGGTCGTCGCCGCCTGGACCGGGATCCCGGCCGGTCGCCTCCTCGAAGGCGAGACGGCGAAGCTGCTGCGCATGGAGTCCGCACTGCACGCGCGGGTCATCGGCCAGGACGACGCGGTGCGGGCCGTCTCCGACGCGGTCCGCCGGGCCAGGGCCGGGATCGCCGACCCGGACCGGCCGACCGGCTCCTTCCTCTTCCTCGGGCCCACCGGGGTCGGGAAGACCGAGCTCGCGAAGGCGCTCGCCGACTTCCTCTTCGACGACGAGCGGGCGATCGTGCGCATCGACATGAGCGAGTACGCCGAGAAGCACTCGGTGGCCCGCCTGATCGGCGCCCCGCCCGGGTACATCGGGTTCGAGTCCGGCGGTCAGCTCACCGAGGCGATCCGCCGCCGGCCGTACAGTGTCATCCTGCTGGACGAGGTCGAGAAGGCCCATCCGGACGTCTTCGACGTCCTGCTGCAGGTTCTCGACGACGGGCGGCTCACCGACGGCCAGGGCCGCACGGTGGACTTCCGCAACACGATCCTCATCCTGACCTCGAACCTCGGGTCGCAGTTCATCGCGGACCCCACGCTCAGCCCGCAGGTGCGCCGCGAGTCGGTGATGGTCGCCGTGCGCGACGCCTTCAAGCCGGAGTTCCTCAACCGCCTCGACGACGTCCTCGTCTTCGACCAGCTGGGCCGGGACGAGCTGGCCCGCATCGTCGATCTCCAGCTCGATCGGCTGCGGGCCCGGCTGCTCGACCGGAGGATCACCCTCAACACCACCGACGCCGCCAAGGGATGGCTCTCCGACGTCGGCTACGATCCGGTGTTCGGGGCCCGCCCGCTGCGGCGGCTGGTCCAGACGGCGATCGGCGACCAGCTCGCCAGGGAACTGCTCGGCGGGCAGATCCGGGACGGCGACGAGGTGCTCGTCGACGCCGCGCCGGACCGCTCGGGTCTGACGGTCAAGGCCGCCACCGTCAAGTCCCTCTGACAGGCCTCCCGGCGAATCGCCGCAGACCGGGCGAGGACCATCGTGGGGACGGCGCGCCGCCGGTTCCTCGGCCGATTCGGGCCGGACGTATCGGATGTGCGACTTATTGTTGCGGAATGCACGACGCTCTTCTGCCGGATCCCGCGCAGTGGCGGGTCCTGCCACCGGACCTACGGCGGCTTCGACGGGCGCTCCTGATCGTGGGAGCCGTCCCGGTGGTGGCGCTCACCCTGCTGATCACGGCGGCGTTCGGCGGCTGGCCCTGGATACTGATCACGGTGGCGCCGGTTCTCGTGACGGGCTGGCTCTGGCGCTCGATCGGCCTCCGCTGGCAGGCCTGGCGCTACGCCGAGCGGGAGGACGATCTCCTGATCAGCCGCGGGGTGCTGACGCGTCGCCTGATCGTGGTGCCGTACGGCCGGATGCAGCTCGTCGACGTCACCGCCGGGCCGCTGGCACGCCGTTTCGGCATCGCCAAGGTGCAGCTGCACACCGCGGCCGCGGACAGCGATGCCGTCATCCCCGGCCTGGCCCCGGACGAGGCCGCACGGCTACGTGACGCGCTCACCGAACGCGGTGAAGCCCGGTCGGCCGGGCTGTGACAATCGAGCGGGGGTCCACCACCGGCGAAGCGCCGGCTCGGGCGACACGCCCCGGCCAGGACGGGTTTCACCGGCTGCATCCGCTCACCCCGTTCCTGCGCGGCTGGGTGATCGTCGCGGCGTTCGTGGCGACGGTCGGCAGGAACCTCGCCGACGACGCCACGCCCCGCATCATCGGGCTCACCCTGATCTTCCTGATCCCCGCCGCCGGCATCTACGGATACTGCGCCTGGCGGTTCACCCGCTACCGGGTCGAACGCGACAATCTTCGGCTCGATACCGGGCTTTTGGTCCGACGGACCCGCCATGTCCGGCTGGATCGGTTACAGGCGGTGGACATCATCCAACCGCTTCTCGCCCGAGCCGCGGGGCTCGCCATCCTCCGGCTCGATCTCGCCGGCAGGGAACGCTCCGAACTGGACACCGACTCCGGGTCCGACCTGCGGTACCTGTCGGTGGGTCACGCCCAGCGGCTGCGGGCCGAGCTGCTGGCCACCGCCGCGGGATTCGCGCCGGACGTAGGCGAGGCACCGCAGCGCCCACTCGCCGAGGTGCCACCACGGCGGCTGGTGGCCGCGATCGCGCTGTCCCCCGCGCCGTGGGTGGCGCTGTTCGGCGCGGCCGCGATCGCCACGCCCGCCCTGCTGACCGGTACCCTCACCGGCGCCCTCGGCGCCGTTCCGATGCTCGGCAGCCTCTGGCACACGACGTTTCGCCGGTTCGCGGCCGGCTA
>NZ_CDWRCM010000024.1:11608-13497 GCF_977927585.1 Frankia sp. CcWB2
CCCCTACACCGTCTCCGAGTCACCCGACGGGCTGCGCATCATCAGCGGTCTGCTCAACCGCACCCACGCCACGGTCCCGCCGGGACGGGTCCAGGCGATCAGCATCGGCGAACCGGCGCTGTGGCGCTGGTCGGGCTGGGTGACGGTCCGGATGAACGTGGCTGGCGGCGGGCCCTCCGTGCTGCTACCGGTGGCCCGCCGGGCGGATGCGCTGGCCCTGATCGGCCGGCTGCTGCCCAGAGTGGACGTCGCCGCGGTGGCGATGACCCGGCCGCCACGCCGGGCCGCCTGGCTCGCCCCGCTCCACTGGCGGCGGCTGTCCTGCGGAGCGGACGACACGGTCTTCGTCGTACACCGGGGAATCGTCCGGCGGCACACCAATCTCATCCCTCACGGCAAGGTGCAGAGCATCCGGATCGTGCAGAACCCGCTGGCCAGACTGCTACGGCTGGCCGACGTGCACCTCGATACCACCGGCGGCCCGGTGACGGTGCGCGCCGGCCTGCGCGACGCCGACGAGGCGGTCTCGCTCGCCGCCGCGCAGGCCGAGCGATCCCGGATCGGTCGGCGCCACGCCGTACCGGACCGCTGGATGAGCCGGGGCGCTGGATGAGCCGGGGCGCCGGGTAAACGAAGCGCGCTACCGGCCCGCCCTCAGCCGAACGTGGGGAACTCCGGTCCGAAGAGGGAACCCCACAGGTTCACGGCCTCCTCGTGATCGTCGGCCTGTTCCGCATCCACCGCCTTCGCCGAGTAGATCCGGGCGAGCCGGACACTCTCGGCCAACGCCTCGATGTCCTCGGCGCGCAGGTACGACGACAGGTCCCCGCCGACGCCGGCCGGGTCGGCCACGGTGAGGCGGACGTCGTCCAGGTGCCGGAAGACCTCGGCGAGCCCCTGCCGGGTGTTGAGCCCGCGACCGGCGAGGACCTGCCCGGCGAGCGCCTCGATATGGAAGGAGCGCAGGTGGCTGCCGCGCACCCGGTTCCACGCCTTGAGCAGGCGGACCGCCGAGATCACCCGGGGGCCGAGGTCCGCCGCCCAGCTCGTGTGCCGCTCCGGCCGGGTCGGCAGCCAGCCACCGACCCGGTCGGGTATGACGTACCCGGCACGCGGATGATCGAAGGCCGGCACCAGATGGACGTCCGGGGGGGCGTCGTAGACGATGCGCAGCGCCTGGCCGCGGCTGCCGATCGTCTGGATCCGATCTCCGCCGATGGCGTTGCGTACACAGAGCAGCAGGTCGCGGGAGTCCCAGCGGAAACGCTTCCAGGCGCTGTTGGCCGCCGAGAAGACCGCGAAGATGTCGACCTCGTCGAGCGGACGGATCATGGTGTCCCGCCCCGCCGAGCCGATCGTGGCGACCCCGACCAGCGGCAGCGCGCAACGGGGCGGGAAGATCGCGCGCAGCGCCCGCTCCGCCTCGTCGCGGCGAGCCGCGACGACGGCACGGTCCTCGGCACTGAGACGGATCAGGTCGTCGAGTTTCGCGAAGGCACGCGCCGTGGTGCCGACCAGCAGCGGACCCGTCAGCGGACCGGTTGTCGGGTTAATCGGCGACGTCGAGCCGGCCGCAGCCGGCTCGGAGCGGAGGCCTCCCTCGGAGGGGAACAGAGGGTTGAGCGTCCCCGGCGCCGACTCCTTCGGCCGACGCCAGTGCGGCGGAATGATCAGATGGTCGTACGTGACCTCGCTCGGCCGGACTCCGGCCGGTGTCCCCCGAGGGGTATCCACACTCATGGTGCTGACCTCCCAGGCGCAGGTGGCGCCGGACCGTTCGGGCTCCCCTCCCCGGGCACGCGACGGCCCTCCCACGGACCCCCACGGACGCCCCGCCCAGCTTCGGCCCGTCGGCCATTGGTCGCGACATCGCCTTACATGGTGCCCCA
>NZ_CDWRCM010000024.1:13616-20334 GCF_977927585.1 Frankia sp. CcWB2
GGGCATCACAGTCTGAACAGGGGGCTGTCTCCGCGGCGTGTTCACCACTCTCCTCGTGACGACGAAAGAATGAGCCGGGAGCTGTCACCCAGCCGACAACACAGCATGGTAACGGTACCGTCACAATGACCTTCTGCCGCGCCGCGAAAGGCGGCTGGACATGGGTTCTGCCCGTTCGGGCCGGATGACGGCCAGATCCGGACGGTACCGGAGCGGTCGGCGGTGACCCGCGGCGCCAGGCCCGGACGAAGCCCGGCGCCCAATGACGTTGCGTGACAAACCTCAATGGTCAACTTGGCGGCGGACGCAGCCAGATCCGCCACCAATCGGCGATCAGCACACCGGTGGGCACGAACGAGGTCGCCTGCGCGAGACGCTTCCCCACGCTGTCCCCGCGCCGGATCCGCGTCTCCACCAGAGCGCCGCGGTATTCGAACCATCCCGCGACCGCGCGGATCGCCTCGGTGGCGTAGCCGCTGCGCCGGCATCCGAGCACGATCGACACCTCGACCACCACCCGCCGGCCGTGGGCCTCCGCCGCGAGCAGGCCCACCGCCGCCGATCCTGGATGGCGACCCGGGTGGCGACCCGGATGGCGACGCAGCACCCAGGTCAGGACCGTGTGGCCGGCGCTCGCCCGACGGCGCAGTTCGCGCCGCAGCGCCCCCGCCGGATCGTCGGGATCGGGCGCCCCCGCGGCAGGATCGGTCCCGACGATTCCGCCGAAGGGGCCGGATCCGTCACCGGGAGCGCCACGCGCGCCTGATCGCGGGGTGATGACCGTGAACGCCAGCGAAGGCGCGAGCTCCTCGGCGACGTATCCCGCGTTCCAAATGGTGAGCGGGAGTGCGAGTAGTCGGGAGGTGGTGAGTGTAGGGCCATCACCCACGACGGGATGGCTCCCGGACCCCGAGCAGACCCCGTTCCCGGAGCCAGGACTCGGTGCGGTTCATGCCCTCGGGCAGCCGCACGACCGGCGACCATCCCGTCCGGGCCCGGATCTTCTCGATGGAGAGGCCCGCGTCGCGGGTCAGGGTGCGCACGGTGAGCGGACCGAGGTCCACCCGGGCGCGGGGATCGACTCCGGCCACCAGACGGGCACCGACACCGCGGACCAGGCCCGGTGCCCGCCGCGACGGGATCGCCGAGTTCATCGGAACGGCCGGGGCGGCCGGAACGGCTGAGCCCGCTGGCCGTACCGAGGTCGTCGAGACCGCCGGGACCGGGTGGGTGGGGAGGGGTGGCGTCTCGGCCGCGGAACCGTCCGCGCCTCGCCTCCGGTAACCCTCCGCGAACGAACAGACACGATCAATCGCGTCGACCGCTTCGAAGATCCTGGCCGGTACGGAGCGGGGCGCCGCGATCGCGAGCATCTGACAGTAAAAGGTGAAGAAGTCGGCGGCGGACACCGACTCCCCCCCGGTCACGTGCAGCACCTCACCGGCGACCGCCGACCGGTCCGCACCGGCGACGGTGGTCACCGCCGTGACCACGTCGTCGACATGCACGGGGCTGAGCACACCCCGGCCGCCGTCGACGAGGACGAACCGCCCGGCCCGCATCAGCAGCACCGGCCAGAGGGTCCAGCGACCAGCCCGGGGACCGTAGGCGTCCCCGATCCGCAGGACGGTCGCGCCGAGTCCGTGCGCAGCGGCCGACCCGACCGCCTGTTCCGCGGCGGCCATGGCGTCGGCGCGGACGTCGCCAGTCAGCCCGATCGGCGTGGTCTCGTCCAGTGGTCGGCCGACGGCTCGCGCGGGCCCCCGGTCCCCGGTCCCGCCGGGGACCGGGCCACTCGTCCGGGCAAGCACGTCCACGCAGGAAAGATGGATGAAGCGGTCGACCCCGGCCCGACCCGCGGCGTCGAGCAACGCCGCCGCGGCGCCGAGGGTCACCCGCCGGATCTCGGCGTCGGGCACCCGTACCGGCGCTCCGGCTCGGCCGGGACGCACCGGGGTCAGTTCCGCGACGCCACCGGTCCCGATGGCGTCGGCATGGATCACCAGCTCCGTGCCGTAAAGGGCTTTCTCCCACTCACCGGGACGGCTGACGTCGGCCTGCATGACACCCGGCGCGCGCCGGATGTCGATGGCGACAACGTCGTCACCGCGCCGCCGCAGCGCGTGGGCCAGCGCTCCGCCGAGGAAGCCGGCCGCGCCGGTGACCACCGCCCGAACCAAGGTCACTCCTCCTGCCAGGATCACCCTCGCCGACGGCGCTGCCGCGCGGCCCGCCAGCCCGTCCACCGGCTGGGTCCGCGGGCTTTACCACGCTCGTTGCCGTGCTCGCTGCCGTCGGCGACGATGACCCGACCCTACGGGATCGACTACTGATCAGGACCGGGACATCCCCGCGAGTCGGGAGGATCGAGGTCGGGTGCACCTCGCGGGATGCCACGGACCGGTCGCGCCCGGCAAGTGGGCCGGGCCTCACGGCGTCCCGAAGTCCTGGGTCCAGTAGGTGCCGTACCTGCCGCCCGTCGCGTAGCCCACGCCGATCCGGGTCAACGAACAGGTGAGGATGTTCGATCGGTGGTCCGGGCTGTTCATCCATCCGCGCATCACCTCGGCCACGGTGCGCTGACCGGCGGCGATGTTCTCGGCGGCGATGGAGAAGGAGAAGCCGGCGGCGGCGATCCGGTCGAAGGGCGAGCGACTGTCCGGGCTGTCGTGGCCGAAATAGCCGGCCGTGGCCATGTCGACGCTGTGTGCCTGGGCCGCGGCGGCCAACCGTAAGTCGACGATCAACGGAGGGCAACCGGCCGCCCGGCGCTCGAGGTTGGTCGAGGTCACGACCTGACCGACCAGGCTCGTCCAGGAGGCCGGCAGGTACGGCGGGCGCGGCGAGATAACAGCCGGCGCCGGGGCCGACGCGGACGGAGCCGTCACCGGCGCGGCCAGGGCCAGAGCCGACGCCCGCGCAGCGGGCAGCTGATCGGACCGGCCGGGCGAGCGGCGGGTTGCGGCTCGGCCCCGGGCCCGGTCGGCGCACCCCGATCCGCGATCCGATCCGCGATCGACGTGGGAGGGACCCCGACCACGCCCCGACCCGGCTGCGCGCCGACGCGGCCGGCCACGTGGTCACCGTCACGCGGTCCCGAATGACCACCCGCGAGCAGCACGACCGCCAGAACCGCGGTCAAGGCCCCTGCCGCGGTGCAGAGGACGGGGCCGGCGCGACGCCGTTCCGCATAGTGCCGCCTGTGGTGTCGAAGCATCGAATCCTTCGGTGGTCGGACCCCCCCGACCGCGTACCTGGATCGATCAAGGTTAGCCGGCCATAGCCAGAAATTGCCATAGGAAAGGGAATTGATCGTCCAATGTGATCTGGTCGTAACGTCGTGGAGACTACCGGTCCACGGATCTCCCGACGGGATCCGGCGCCGCGGGGCACTAACGGACAACATCCCTACGCTCCTCGCCCGACCCTCGGCGCTCCTCGCCCGACACGGACTACCGCGGCCCCTGGTCGGGGAGCCGGCCCGATCGCCGACGCAGCAGCTCACCGGCGATCCCGGCGATGACGGAGATGGCGATCACGACGAGCGCGATCCACACCGCCGCATCCCGCAGCCCAGGAATGGCGGCCGCCGTATAGCCCAGAAGGATCAATCCGGTCCCCCAGACGAGCGATCCGAGCATGACCGCGATCAGAAAGCGGGACCATGACATCGCCACGGCCCCGGCGAGTACCGGCGCGAACGTCCTCGCCCACGGCACGAAGCGGGCCGCGACCAGGGTGAGCGGCCCGAACCGTCGGTAGAATTCCTCCGTACGGGCCAGCACCGTGCCGTACCTGCGCTCCAGGTACGGCCGGCCGAGGCGATGCCCGGTGTAGTAGCCCGCCACCGCCCCGACGGTGGCCGCCGCCGCGACCCCGATCGAGAGGACCGCGACGGACACGTTCGACGCCGCGTCCGCCGCCATCAGCCCGGCCGCGAAGAGAATGGTGTCACCCGGAAGCCAGAACCCGATCAGGATCCCGCTCTCGACGAAGATGACCGCGAAGAGGACGACGTACAGCGTCATCCCGGACAGGCTGCCGACATCCACTCGACCAGTGTGCCGACCCTTGGTCGGCACCCGCCCCGCGCCCGGCGCGCGGCCCGGCACCGCGTCGGCGACGTCAGCCGCATCCGACCCCGGGACGGGGCAAGGCGTCATACCCTTCGCCCATCAGGAGTCCACGGCGGGCTTCGGCCCGATCCGGCTGCCCTGCACCGCGGGTGCAGGGCTGATCGGCGCCCCTACAGGTTCGTAAGGAGCCCCACCGATGCCCATCGCCACGCCAGACGTATATGCCGAGATGCTCGACCGGGCGAAGGCCCAGTCCTTCGCCTACCCCGCGATCAACGTGACCTCGTCGCAGTCCCTGAACGCCGCGCTGCGGGGCTTCACCGAAGCCGGCAGTGACGGCATCGTGCAGGTGTCCACCGGCGGTGCCGAGTACCTGTCCGGCTCGACGGTGAAGAACATGGTCCTCGGCGCGGAGGCACTAGCCGAGTTCGCCCACCATGTCGCGGAGGCGTATCCGGTCAACATCGCTCTGCACACCGACCACTGCCCGGCCGACAAGCTTGACACCTACATCCGTCCCCTGATCGCGATCTCGAAGGATCGGGTGGCCCAGGGGCGCGAGCCGCTCTTCCAGTCGCACATGTGGGACGGCTCGGCGGTCCCCCTTGAGGAGAACCTCAAGATCGCCGAGGAACTACTCGCGGATGCCGCCGCCGCGAAGATCGTTCTCGAGGTCGAGATCGGGGTCGTCGGCGGCGAGGAGGACGGCGTCGTCGGCGCGATCGACGAGAAGCTCTACACGACGCCGGAGGACATGTGGCGGACGGCCGAGGTGCTCGGCACCGGCGCGAAGGGGCGCTACCTGCTCGCCGCCACCTTCGGCAACGTGCACGGTGTGTACAAGCCCGGAAACGTCAAGCTACGCCCGACGATTCTGCACGAAGGACAGGAGTACGTCGCCAGGAAGCTCGGGCTGCCAGCCGGCGCGAAGCCGTTCAACCTCGTCTTTCACGGCGGTAGCGGGTCGGCTCTCACCGAAATCCGCGAGACGCTCGACTACGGGGTGGTCAAGATGAACGTGGACACGGACACCCAGTACGCATTCACCCGCCCCATCGTGGACCACGTGTTCAAAAACTATGACGGCGTTCTCAAGGTGGACGGTGAGGTCGGCGTGAAGAAGGCATACGACCCGCGTACCTACGGAAAGCTCGCGGAGAGCAGCATGGCGGCCCGCGTCGCCCAGGCGTGTGAGGACCTCCGTTCCGCCGGCACCAGCCTCGGACGGGCATAGTCTGGGCCAGGAGCGCACGCCGGCTGGCGGGATCGGTTCGTCGGATACCGTCCGGCCGGACCGCCGGCCGGCGGACAGGAGGCGGGCAGGAGCACAGATAGCCGCCGGCCGCGAAAACGGGCAACCGGGCAACCGCCGCCGCTCGTCCGAGGGCATTCTCCGGACCCCTCGACCCGACACTCTCCATCGTTTCCGGCGGACGGAACGACCGGCACGCGGCGGACATCCGACCCGCCCCGGTCCGATGCACGACCTGCCGATTTCCCGTACTATGCCGGCCCCACGGTTCCCCGGTCGCTCCGACGGCTGGGGGACCACTGTTTACCGGGTGAGGGACCCCGCTCCTCGCGTAACGCCGCTTCCGCTGGCGACCAGCAGGTTTCGGCCACATTAGCGGACACGCACCGGGCCTTCGGTAACCGTTCACCTACCGCCCCGCCCCACGGAACCCCTTCGTCCACCGTGGCGGCCCGACAGGCAATTTTCACAATCGGTGTTCGATCGAATCCGCCGTGTGCAAAAATCACAACACTGCAAGTTACCGCCCGATTTCCGTTGTTTTTCTCACAAAAACAGGCTTCAACGGACGAAACGTAGTATCAGGCCGATCACTCGCGTCGATCTCGTAGCAGGGCCGTCACACCTTTGTTGACATGTCACACATCTGGCCTGATACGGGACTCTCCGCTCATCGTCGCCCATCGGCAAACAGGGTGATCGGCCAAGCACAAATGCCTCCGCACGTCGTACCGCCAGGTTGATGAGCGGGCGCGCACGCGCGATACCAGGCCATCGGTTCCTGCTCAAGCAGGCGCGCCGAGTGTGCTCTTTTTCACGCACCCTATTCAATGCTTGGCGACTCGCCGGGCGGCGTGGTTATGGTTTTCGCCGTGCCCGGCAACAACGCCGGGCATTCGTCGGGCGGCACGCCGAATCCTGCCCCCGGCCGACGATTTCTCGAACCGGGCGGCAGGAACGGGGGACCCATCTCCGAGTATCGAAAGGATTCGATGCTCTCGGGGTGAAGCCATGTGCGACGACCACACGGAAAGGTGTTTCCGGTGCGGCTTCCGTCTCCAGGGAATCCCTGGCACGGCCGGGCAGTTCCCAGCCCGAATCCGACAGCTCACCTCGCAGGCGTGGGGAAGGACCACAAGACATGTCCGACGCACGTATCAGTGGCCGACAATGCCGCGCCGGTACCCGCAGCCGGGCCCGGGCCCTCGTGGTCGCACCCGTACTCGCGGCAGCGGTGGGCGGCACCTTCGCGCTCAGCCAGCCGGCCGGTGCGGCCACCACCTGGACGGGCCTGCGGCAGTGCGAGTCCGGCGGTGACTACACGATCAACACCGGCAACGCGTACTACGGCGCCTACCAGTTCTCCGCCAGCACCTGGCACGGCCTCGGC
>NZ_CDWRCM010000024.1:20753-22645 GCF_977927585.1 Frankia sp. CcWB2
TACAGCGGTCTGCCGCACCAGGCTCCCCGGGCTGTCCAGGACGAGGCCGCACTCAAGCTCGCCCGGCGGTCCGGCTTCGGCCAGTGGCCGACCTGTGGCCGCGGGATGGGCGCCGACCAGCTCGCGGGCGGCTCGTCGAGCTCCTCGGGCCAGGCGTCGCGCACGGCGGAACGCAGTGAGCTGACGGTCAGCCCCATCTCCGTGAGCACCCCCGTATTCACCCGTAACCTGACGACCGCACTGGCCAGGCAGGTACGCGACGACGTGCGGGCCTGGCAGGCCCGCGTCAACCATCTGGGGTATCCGATCACGATCGACGGCCGTTACGGACCACGCTCCGCCGCAGTCGCCCGCGCCCTGCAGGCCGCCAAGGGACTCGCCGTCGACGGCATCGTCGGCCCGGCGACCTGGCGGGCCACCTTCAGCTGATCCTCTCCATCAGCTCCATCAGCTCCATCAGCTCTATCAGCTGATCCATTCACTCCGTCAGCTCCGTCAGCTGATCTCTTCACTCCGCTCCCGCGACGGGGGACGACCGCCGCGGCAACCGGACATCCCACCCCGGCGACACCGGTCAGGGGATCTCACCTCGACGACGGGCCGGCCCGACCGGCCTCCGGACGATCTCCGGTTGACGGCCCGTACGGGCTGGCCCGTGCAACCCACCACCAACATCACCCGGACCACACCCTGACCGGCCTCCGGCAGGGCCGATCTTCGGCAGAGCCGATCTTCGGCAAGGCCGGCGAGGAACAGCAGGACCAGCGAGCCACCTGCGGAACCTGTACGGAAGTGGCACGATTCGCGCGATCCTCACTGGTTACTCCGGACCACCCCGGTTTGCGCTCCATGAGCGGTTCTCGCTAGAGTGCCGCTCACTCGCCTCGTCGGCGAGGCCGCCCGGACGGACGCCGAGTCCTGCCCCCGTGCGAGCGGCCGGAACGAACATCAACCGCAGCGGGCAGGAGTGGGGGACCCACATTTCGGGCGCCGCAAGCAGCGTCCTTGGGGTAAAGCCGGTGCATCCCGGTCCATGGTGGAGAGCGGTTCCTACTCGCCACCCGGGGTCGGATCCTCCGGCCGGGCCATCCCAGCCCGCACCCGACAGCTCACCCCGCAGGCGACGGGATTGGACGAACATGCCCTCTGGGCGTCGTGGCGGCAGACATCGAGCACCGCAGGCCCCATCGCCCGCCGGTCGCATCCTGCGCACCACCGGCGCGGTCACGGCCATCGTCGGCAGCGGCCTCGCGGTCACCGCGGCTCCGGCGGGCGCGGCCACCGCCGATGACTTCACCAAGCTCCGCCAGTGCGAGTCCGGCGGCAACTACGCGATCAACACCGGCAACGGCTTCTCCGGTGCCTACCAGTTCGACGACCGGACCTGGCACGGGCTCGGGTACTCCGGCCGGCCGTACCAGGCGTCGCCCGCCACGCAGGACGAGGCGGCCGCGAAGCTCTACAACCAGCGGGGCTGGCAGCCATGGCCGTCCTGCTCGGTCAAGATGGGCCTGACCAACAACGGCCCGGCCAGTGTCCCGGGCGGCTCTGGCGACGTCATCCAGCAGGCCATCACCCCGGTGGAACCCCCCATGACGCTGGACCGGGCTCGCCGGGAGATGGGGGACGGCTCGTTCAGGGGCACGGTCCTCGACGCGTCCCTCAGCGACGACGTCCGCCCGGAGGCCTTCGTCTGGCAGGACAGAATGCGCCAGAAGGGCTTCGTACTCACCGTCGACGGCAAGTTCGGACCGCAGTCGCAGGGCATCGCCGCGCTGTACTCGTACCTCACCCGGGTGAACGACGGTCAACCCGGGGTCGTCGGCCAGAATCTGTGGAACGTCAGCGTCAGGGCCTGACCGACCCGGTCACCGTGCGCGCAGGGCGGGCGC
>NZ_CDWRCM010000024.1:22968-30311 GCF_977927585.1 Frankia sp. CcWB2
TGACGTGTGCGGCCAGTCGTCGGGCAGGATGCACTCATGACGACGCCGTCCGCCTCGGGAAAGCCCAACCTGCTCTCCGGTCCGCCGCCGACGCTCCTGCCCTCCGACGCGGCCGCGACCGAGGCGCTGGCCGCCGGTGATCCGCCGGATGCCGTCGCCGCCCGGCTGCCCGCGTTCAGCGCGCCCTGGGCCGCGCTCGCCGAGCTCGCGCTCACCGGCGGACGACCCGTCGAGGCCTATGCCTACGCCCGCACGGGCTATCACCGCGGCCTCGACGCCCTGCGCCGCTCGGGCTGGAAGGGCAACGGGCCGATCCCCTGGTCACACGAACCCAACCGCGGGTTCCTGCGTTCACTCGCCGCTCTCGTCCGGGCGGCCGCGGCCATCGGGGAGGCCGAGGAGGCCACCCGCTGCCGGACGTTCCTGACCGACAGCGATCCCGTCACCGCCAGTGAGCTCGGCTTCACCTGACAGTGAGTTCATCAGGCCGCGTCGGTGGTGGAGGCCAGCGAGGACGCCGCAGCCGGCCCCACGGCCCCGCCATCCCTAGTAACCTCGCCCGGTGCCTGCTCTTGTCCTCATCGGTGCCCAGTGGGGCGACGAGGGAAAAGGAAAGGCGACCGACCTCTTGGGCGGCGCCGTCGATTACGTCGTCCGATACCAGGGTGGCAACAACGCCGGCCACACCGTGGTCATCGGGGCGGAGAGCTACGCGCTCCACCTGATTCCCAGTGGCATGCTGCGAGCCGACTGCGTTCCCGTGATCGGCAACGGGGTCGTCATCGACCCGGGCGTGCTGCTGGCCGAGATGGACGGGCTCACCGCCCGCGGCATCGACGTCTCCCGGCTCCTGATCAGCGCGAACGCCCACCTGATCATGCCCCATCACCGGGCGCTGGACCGGGTCATCGAGCGATACCTGGGCAAGGCGCGGATCGGTACCACCGGTCGCGGCATCGGTCCCACCTACGGCGACAAGGTTGCCCGTACGGGCATCAGAGTGCAGGATCTCCTCGACCCGGGCATCTTCCACAAGAAGCTCGAACTGGTGCTGCGGGAGAAGAACCAGGTCCTGGCCAAGGTCTACAACCGGCGCCGGATCGAGCTAGACGAGGTGGTCGAGGAGTACGCCGACTACGCGAAACGCCTCCAACCCCACATCGCCGACACCGGCCTGATTCTCGACCGGGCGCTGCGCGCGGGCAAGGTCGTGCTGCTCGAAGGCTCCCAGGGCACTCTCCTCGACGTCGATCACGGCACCTACCCGTTCGTCACGTCATCGAACCCGACCGCCGGCTACGCGGCCACCGGCGCCGGCATCGGCCCGACGAGGATCAGTCGGGTGATCGGCATCATCAAGGCCTACACGACCCGGGTCGGCGCCGGCCCCTTCCCCACCGAACTGGACGACAAGGTCGGAGAGGAGCTGCGCCGCATTGGCGGGGAGTTCGGCGTGACGACCGGCCGGGCACGGCGCACCGGCTGGTTTGACGCCGTAATCGCCCGCTACGCGGTGCGGGTCAACGGCCTGACCGACCTTTTCCTCACCAAGCTGGACGTCCTGTCGGGCTTCGACCGGGTGCCCATCTGCGTCGGCTACGACATCGGCGGCGAACGGGTCGACGAGATGCCCATGACCCAGACCGAGTTCCACCACGCCAAGCCGATCTACACCGACCTGCCCGGCTGGCACGAGGACATCTCCGGCGTCCGGTCGTTCGCCGACCTGCCCGGCACCGCGAAGGACTACATCAGGGCGTTGGAGGAGTTCTCCGGCGCCCCGGTGTCGGCGGTCGGCGTCGGTCCCGGGCGGGACCAGACGCTCGTCATCAATGACCTGGTCTGAACAAACTGGTCCGAAAAGACCTGGTCTGATCCCGCCCGGCGCGGGCCAAGATCCGGTCGGTTCCGGTTGCAGCCGGAAGCATTACCATCGACGCTTGGGCGGTCACGCAAAGCAATGACGTCCGGGGGTGGTGGCGGTGGCCGTTGTCAGGTCCCGGCCGTCGGATGACGACCCTTCCATCCCCGGGCGGACACCGCTGTCGCTGCCGGAACCGGCCGAAGCCCCGCAACCGGCCCGTTGGCCACCGGCCGTGAGACGCGGTTACCTGCACCCGACCGACTCCGACGCCTGGCCGGTCGGGTTCTCCCCCACCGGCGAGGCTCTGCCACAGACACTGACCGACGTGCTGCTGCGGGGCAGCCACGCCATCCGGAGCTCGAAGCGGGCCGAGGCGCAGCGGCTCGAACGCGCCGCGGCCGTCGCCGGTCACGTCGACGCCCAGATCCGTGACTTCCTGGACTTCTGCGCGGCCGAACACCTGGTACCACCGGTCACGGTGCGGGCGGCCCGCACCGCGCCGCACCGCGCGCCGGCGCGGTACCGCGCCGGCCGGCCGCTGCCCGCGCTGGACCTGAGCGAGGGCGGGGCGACACGGGCGGCCACGGACCCGGCAGCCCGGGCAGATCGGGCGGACCCGGGCGAGGCGGCCGTCGACCCCGGTCGCCGCCGGCGTTGGCCGGGACGGCGGGAACGGCTGCAGGCGTGGCCGCTGCTGTACTGGCGCTGCGAGAACTTCCCGGCCGCAGGGCGGTCGCTGCACCTGTTCGTCGAACCGGGTGGGCGCGCCTTCGAGGGCCGCGACGATCCCGCCCCGCTGACCGTGCTCGGCCGAGAGGTCCGGGTCTGGCCGGTCGACGCCGCCGCCATCGTCGCGGGCATGGCCGAGGTGGACGCACGCCGCTGCGCGCTGCACCTGGTGCACGGCATGGCCCACCTGCTCTGGCGGTCGGGCGTCGGGCTGTAGCCGCTCAGCGCGGATCGTCCCGGGTGACCGGCCGGGAGTCACCGGCACCGACCGGGCACGACGCGCACGATGATCAGCACACCCGCTACTGTGGAACTGTGACCCGACCGAACTGCGACGACGCGATGCCCCAGGCGGGGTTCGCCGGTTCGCGACGGCACCCGCGCCCGGTCCGGATCTCCGTCCCGGCGCCGCGCGCCGGGGACAACCGGTGACGGCCTCCACCGACCCCCACGTCCCCCGCGCACGGCCGTGGCGGCGACGCGGCCCGGTCCGCCGGCATTACCGGGAATCCGCCGCCGCGCACCGGGCCGCTGCTTGCGTCGCGAGGTGAACTGATGAAGGTTCTTGTTGTCGGCTCCGGTGGCCGTGAACACGCGCTGTGCCGGGCGCTCGCCCGCGATCCCCGGGTCGGCTCGCTGATCTGCGCGCCCGGAAACGCCGGGACCGCCGAGCTCGCCGAGCCCCGCCCGCTCGCCGTCGCCGACCCGGACGCCGTCGCCGACCTTGCCGAGGCGGTCGGCGCGGACCTCACCGTTATCGGTCCGGAGATGCCGTTGGTAGCCGGGGCCGCCGACGAGCTATGCGCCCGCGGCCTCGCGGTCTTCGGCCCGAGCGCGGCCGCGGCCCGGCTAGAGGGCAGCAAGGCGTTCGCCAAGGAGGTCATGCGCGCCGCCGGGGTGCCCACGGCGGCCTCTCGCGACCACACCGAGATCGAGCCCGCCCTGGCCGACCTGGACGTCTTCGGCCCGCCGTACGTGGTGAAGTACGACGGGCTCGCCGCCGGCAAGGGCGTCACGGTAACCGAGGATCGCGACGCGGCCGTCGCCGCGGTCCGCGCGAGCCTGCGCGGACCGGACGACCGGGTTGTCCTCGAGGAGTACCTCGACGGGCCCGAGGTCTCCCTGTTCGCCGTGGTGACCGAGTCCGGCGCGGTCCTCCCGCTGCTGCCGGCGCAGGACCACAAACGGGTCGGCGACGGCGACACCGGCCCGAACACCGGGGGGATGGGCGCGTACACCCCGCTGCCCTGGGCCTCGCACGGCCTGCCGGCGGAGATCGTCGCCACGGTGATCCGGCCGACAGTGGCCGAGATGGCCCGGCGCGGCACCCCGTTCACCGGCCTGCTCTACGCCGGGCTCGCGCTGACCACCCGCGGCCCGCGGGTGGTGGAGTTCAACGTGCGCTTCGGTGACCCCGAGGTGCAGGCCATCCTCGCCCTGCTCACGACGCCGTTGACGGACGTGCTCTCCGGCCGGCGGGCACCGGTGTGGCGCTCCGGCGCGGCGATCAGCGTCGTCGTCGCCGCGCACGGCTATCCGGCAGCACCCAGGCTCGGCGACCCGATCCGCGGGCTCGCCGCCGCCGGTGCACTGGCCGGCGTCGACGTCCTGCACGCCGGTACCCGGAGGGAGCCGGATGGCCGGGTCGTCTCGGCCGGCGGCCGTGTGCTGTCCGTTACGGCCATCGGCTCCAACCTGGAGTCCGCGCGAGGATCGGCCTACGAGGCTGTCAGCCGCATCTCGCTGCCCGGCGCCCATTACCGCACCGACATCGGAGATCCGTCCCGGATGCGCCACGCGGCCGACGTCCGTCGAGCGGACGTCGCGTCCGGCGAGGATCCCGCAAGACATAGAAAGAAAAAGAAGGAGTAGACCGTGTCGCAGAGCACCCCCGGGCCGGGCCATCCCCAGGTGGCGATCGTCTTCGGATCACCGTCGGACACCCAGACCATGAGCAAGGCCGGCGCCACCCTGGAACGCTTCGGTGTGCCCTACGAGCAGGTGTCGCTGTCGGCGCACCGCGCGCCGCGCACCCTCGCCGACTACGTGGGTCAGCTGCGGGCCCGCGACATCTCGGTGGTCATCGCCGGGGCAGGCCTGGCCGCTGCGCTGCCCGGCACCATCGCGGCCCTCACCACGCTGCCGGTAATCGGCGTGCCGATCTCCGGCGGGGCGCTGGACGGCATGGACTCGCTGCTCGCCATCGTGCAGATGCCGCCGGGCGTCCCGGTCGCGACCGTGGGCCTGAACAACTCGACGAACGCGGCGATCCTGGCGATCCAGATCCTGGCGCTGGCCGATCCCGATCTGGGGCTGAAGCTGGCCGCGTTCAAGGACGAGTTCGAGCAGGCCGCGGCGGACGGGCTGAGCGCGGCGGCCGCGGCCGGCAGCCAGTCATGATCGGCCGTTACACCCTGGCGGAGATGGGCCGGGTGTGGTCGGAGGCGCACAAGTACGAGCTGTGGTGTCGCGTCGAGGTGCTGGTCATGGAGGCGCACGCCGCCGCGGGCCGCATCCCCGCCGATTCCGTCGAGCCGGTCCGGGCCGCCCCCGCTCCGACGCCCGAGGCCGTTGCCGAGGTGGAGGCCGTCACCCAGCATGACGTCATCGCCTTCCTGACCGCTTGGGCCGACCGCACCGAACCCCGGTCCGCCGCCGCCTACGCGCACTTCGGCATGACCTCCTCAGACCTGCTCGACACGGCGCTCGCGCTGCAGCTGGTCGAGTCGACCGACCTGCTGCTCGCCCGGGCGGACACCCTCGTCGCCGCGCTGCGCGACCTCGGCCTAGCCCACCGGAACACCCTGCGGGTCGGCCGGACGCACGGCATCCACGGCGAGCCGACGGTGTTCGGGCACCGCGTCGCGGACCTGGCGTTCGGGCTCGCCCGCTGCCGCGACCGGCTGCGCGCGGCCCGCGCGGACGTGGCCGTCGCCAAGATCTCCGGCGCGGTCGGGACGTACTCCAACATCGACCCCGACGTCGAGGCCTATGTGGCCGACAAGCTGGGCCTCACCGCGGCCCCGGTGGCCACCCAGGTCGTGCTGCGCGACAGCATCGCCTCCTGGGTCGCGGCGCTGGCCGGGCTCGCGACCGTCTGCGAGGCGGTCGCCCTGGAGGTCCGGCACGGCCAGCGCACGGAGGTCCGGGAGCTGTCCGAGCCGTTCGGCTCCGGGCAGAAGGGCTCCTCCGCGATGCCCCACAAGAAGAACCCGATCATGTCGGAGCGCATCGCCGGGCTCGCCCGGATCGTCCGGGCGCAGTACGTCCCGGTGCTGGAGGGCGTCCCGCTGTGGCACGAGCGCGACATCTCCCACTCCTCCACCGAGCGCATCGCGCTGCCGGACGCCGCCACCGGCGTCGACTACCTGCTGCACCTGACGACCCGGCTGGTCACCGGGCTGGTCGTGGACACCGCACGGATGCGGACGAACCTCGATGCCACGGGCGGGCTGGTCTACACCTCGGCGGTGCTGCTCGAACTCGTCGAGACGGGGCTGTCCCGCGAGGACGCCTACGCCGTCACCCAGGCGGCGGCGATGGAGACCTGGCAGACCGGCGTGCCGTTCCGGGAGACGCTGCGCAAGCACGCCGGCGACCGCGGCCTGGCCCTGGACGAGGCCAGGCTCGACGAGGTGAGCCGGCCCGAGCGCTACACCAAGCGCCTCGGCCCGGTCTTCGACGCCTTGACGGCCCTCACCTGACCCGCGCGCCCCCGTGCCTGACCCGCCGCACAGCGGCGCAGGCATGGCGCGGGACCCCGCCCCGCAGGTGCTGTTGTTCTCCCTGGGTACGGTCGGTGTATGCCGCTGACACATGAGGAGTTCGCCGGGCTCACCCACCTGGGTTCGGGCAAGGTCCGGGAGCTGTTCGCGGTCGGGGACGACGCCGTGCTGCTGGTCGCCAGCGACCGCATCTCGGCGTTCGACGTGGTCCTACCGACCGAAATTCCCGACAAGGGAGCCGTTCTCACCGGGCTTTCGCTGTGGTGGTTCGACCAGCTCGCCGACCTGGTCCCGTCCCACGTCGTCAGTTCGAACGCCGATGAGTACCCGGCCGAGCTCGCTCCGTATAGGGAGCAGCTGCGCGGCCGGTCGATGCTGTGCCGACGCCTGAACATGGTGCAGATCGAGTGCGTCGCCCGTGGTTATCTGACCGGCAGCGGGCTGAAGGACTACCAGCGCACCGGCGCGGTCAGCGGGCATCCCCTGCCCACCGGGCTGGTGGACGGCAGCAAGCTGCCGGCACCGATCTACACGCCGTCCACGAAGGCGCCGATCGGTGAGCACGACGAGAACATCAGTCGGGCCGACGCGGCCGGCCGGATCGGCACCGAGCTCGCCGCCGAGCTCGAGCGGCTGACCCTGCAGATCTTCGGCCGGGCCAGTGTCCTCGCAGCCGAGCGCGGCATCCTGCTCGCTGACACCAAGTTCGAGTTCGGTCATGACACCCAGGGCACGCTGCGGCTCGCCGACGAGGTCCTGACCCCGGACTCGTCCCGGTTCTGGCCGGAGGACACCTGGCGGCCCGGAGCCTCCCAGCCGTCCTTCGACAAGCAGTACATCCGCGACTATCTGACGAGTACCGGCTGGGACAGGACCGCGCCGGGGCCGGAGCTGCCCGCGGACGTCGTCGAGGCGACCCAGGCCCGTTACGTGGAGGCCTACGAGCGACTGACCGGC
This sequence comes from Frankia sp. CcWB2, assembly GCF_977927585.1. Taxonomy (NCBI): domain Bacteria; kingdom Bacillati; phylum Actinomycetota; class Actinomycetes; order Frankiales; family Frankiaceae; genus Frankia; species Frankia sp. CcWB2. The sequence goes on from NZ_CDWRCM010000024.1 coordinate 30,244, forward strand.
ATCTCCTTCAAGGACTACCTGTCCACCGCCTGACCGCGCTCACACCGCGAACAGCACGAGAAGTTATC
>NZ_CDWRCM010000025.1:0-6210 GCF_977927585.1 Frankia sp. CcWB2
CGCACCCCGGTAAATCCGAAGCCGACCCAGGTGTCGATGTCCCCGGCGGTGGGCGTCACCCCGGCCGGCACCGTGATCCCGTGCAGGACGACCACCCGACGATCACTGTCCGTGAGGTACGTTCCCGAGCGACCGATCGTATCGGCCGGGGCGGCGCCCACGGGCGGTCCAACAGGTGCGGTGGGGGAACCGGCCGCCGAGGCCCCGGGCACCGGACCCGTTCCCGCGAGGCAGCCAACGATCAGGCCGAGCGCGACCAGAAGCGGACGCCGTCCCGGGAATCGCCGGGGATGCTCGAAGCCGCGACGCCGCCCGATCGTCGTCCAGCCAGGAACGCTGTCACCACACACCGGACCATCCTGCCGTGTCCACCGCAAACGGGTCAGACCGCCCGGTCGATCCGGTCTTTGGCGGCGCGTGGATTCGCCGGCGCCGTGACCGGCAGCCCGAGCTGATCCGGAGACCGAGCCGGCGTCGCCGCCCCAGGGGAACCCTGCGCCGTGCTGGTGGACGCCGGGGAGACCTGCGCCGGGGTGGTAGACCCCGCGGGCGCGCCGGCAGCGGCAGCCGCCTGTGCCCGGGCGGCCGCGAGCTCCTCCTTGGCCCGCTTCGCGTACATGTCCACATACTCCTGGCCGGACAGGGCCATCAGCTCGTATATGATCTCGTCGGTGACCGAGCGCAGGACGAAGCGATCATCTGCCATGGCCGCGTAGCGGCTGAAGTCGAGCGGGCGGCCGATGCGGATGCCGACCCGACGGATCTTCGGAACCAGCTGGCCCGGCGGCTGGACCTCGAAGGTCCCGATCATCGCCACGGGGATGACCGGGACCCCGGCTTCCAGCGCCAGGCGCGCGACACCGACCTTGCCGCGGTAGAGCCGGCCGTCCGGGGATCGGGTGCCTTCCGGATAGATCCCGAGCAGGCGGCCCTGGCGGAGCACCCGGACCCCCGAGCGCAACGCGCCCTCGCTCGCCTTGCCGCCGCTGCGATCGATCGGGATCTGGCCGACGCCACTGAAGAACACCCGCTTGAACCACCCCTTGACGCCCGCCTCGGTGAAGTAGTCGCTCTTCGCCAGGTAGGTGACACGGCGGGGGACGACCAGCGACAGGAAGAGGTGGTCCAGGAAGGAGAGATGGTTGCCGGCGAGGATCGCGGGCCCCTCCGGGGGGATGTTCTCTGCCCCCTCGACCCAGGGACGCCAGAACAGTCGCAGGACAGGTGTCAGGAACACCTTGACCACCCAGTAGAACAAGACAGCTCCCACCTGGTCACCGCCGCACGACGACGGCCCGCCGGGGGCGCCCGTGGCCAGTCGCCCGTCTTCATCCGCCGACGCCGATCACACCTGGCCCGAACCTCCCACGAACCGTCCGGTCGGTCGGGCACCGGGGCGCACGCCGCCGGTCCACGACCCGCGGCCTCGCCGGGGTCCGCCACGGAGACCCCGACGATCCTTGCGACCCCACCGCACCAGGGCCGGGTCGCCCAGAGCCGGTCGCAAGGATGATGGGCTTGCTTGAGCCTAAGGAGAGGTCATCACGACGTCCACCGAACAGGGTCTACCCCGCTCAGCGTGTCATTCTCCGGTGCCGGCCAGGAAACCTGACGGCGGGCCCCCAGCCTCCCGCAGACCGCGCCTCGATCCCGATGTCCCGCGCGCGTACCCACCCATCACCGATATCATCAGGCGGGGACTTTCCGTCCGGCGGCTCCTGCGCAGCGATGTTGCGCAGCGAGTGAGACACGCACGACCGTGGCCTCAGCCCGCGGACCGTGCGAGCATGCGTTTACCGGCGTTTTCCCTCCGCGCGTCGCCGGACCCGCATCGCGGCATGCGGGCGGGCGCGCGAGGCACGAAGGGCGGATCACGATGGCGGGTGTCACCGGTGCGGCCGTCCTCCCGGGCGCGGAACCGTTCGAGTTCGAGGGTGGGCCGGTCGGCGTGCTGCTGGTCCATGGGTTCACCGGCTCCCCGGGCAGCATGCGGCCCTGGGGCGAGTACCTCTCCGCAGTCGGGCTGACCGTCTCGTGCCCGCTGCTGCCCGGCCATGGCACCCGCTGGCAGGACATGGTGCCCACCACCTGGCCGGACTGGTACGCCACGGTAGAGACCGCGTTCCTGCGGTTGCGGACCACCTGCGAGCAGGTCTTCGTCATGGGGCTGTCGATGGGCGGGACCCTGGCCCTGCGGCTGGCCGAGCAGCACGGCGGGGATCTCGCCGGCCTCGTCACGGTCAATCCCAGCCTCACCACCGAACGGTGGCACGCGGCGTTCGCCCCGTTGCTGAGCCGGGTGATCCCCGCCGTGCCTGGCGTGGCCGGCGACGTGAAGGCCGAGGGCGTGCCCGAGGTCGGTTACGACCGGGTACCCCTGCGCCCGTTCGCGTCGCTGCGCCAACTGTGGGCGGTGACCCGGCCGGAGCTCGGTCGGATCGTCTGTCCGGTCCTCACCTACCGCAGCATCGTCGACCACGTGGTGGAAGCCAGCTCCGGCGCGATTCTGCTGGCCGGGCTGCGTGCCCCGGCCGAGGAACGGCTGCTGGAGAACAGTTACCACGTCGCGACGCTCGACAACGACCGAGAAACGATCTTCGACGGAAGTCTGGAATTCGTCCGGCGGCACGCGCCACGCGCGCTCGTGCCCGACGTGCCCTGCGGCGATGGCTGAGCGGTCACCGGGTTCAGGACCCGGCGAGCACCGGCCCTCGCCGGCGGACGGCGCCGTGCCCGAGGGGGCTCCCCTCGGCGGGCCGAGCAGCGCCCCCGCCGACGGCGGTGGCACCTCCGCGAACCGCGAGGAGCCGGCCGACGGTGGTGGCGACGACGGCGACGGTGGCGGCGGCCTCAACGACAGCGGCCTCGACGGCGGCGGCGACGGATCCGCGACAACCGCGGGGGGCGACGCACCGCGGCCCTCCCCGCGCTCCCAGAAAGCCGACGACGCCGCGTTCTTCGAACTCATCGCGCGCTTCGACGACGAGCCCGAATCCCATCGGTGGCCGGCGGCGGAGAATCTGGACGACACCCGCCGCCCCACTGTGATCATCCTACGCCCGCCGTTCGAGCCGGGTGGTCCGCCCGTATCGGAGGACCGGACCGACCCCCGGCCCGACCAGCTGCCGTTCCCGTCCGCGGGCGGTGACAGCGGCCGACGGGGACGCGGCGGCACCGAGGACTTCGTCGTCGACCTCGGCGATCTGTCGGGTTCCGGCCAGGTCCCGGAGGGTCTGGACGACCCGGATCTGGACCCGGACGACGAGCACTACGAGCCGCCACCCCCGCCACCGCTGCCACGGATCAGGCCCGTGACGCGCTGGGCACTCGGTTCGATCGCCCTCGGTGTGATGTTCCTCGTCGTTCCGAACCTGATCGACTTCAACCAGTCCCGGACCCAGAACGTCGCCGGGGTTCTGCTGATCCTCGGCGGGGTCGGCACGCTGGTCGCGCGGATGGGAGACCGTCCGCCCACGGATTTCGACGGCCCCGACGACGGCGCGGTGGTCTGAGCGCGGCGTGGCAGCCGTCGTACCGGCACCGAAAAGGAAGGGCGTGGGGCGTGCAGTACCACGAAAAGGTCGAGGTCCACGGGCATCTCATGGACACGGGCGTGCTGGCTCGGGTTCTCGACGACGTGCTGGACTATGGCGGTGACTATCGGGTTGATCGTATCGACCTGGGGCACAGCCACGATGACGAGTCCCACGCGGTCATCACGGTGGGGGCCGATTCACCGAGTCAGCTCATGCGCATTCTGATGCGGATCCAGGTCCACGGCGTGAACAAGATCGAGTCTGGCACGGCCCGGTGCGAGCCGGCCGACCGCGACGGCGTCTTCCCCCCGGACTTCTACTCCACCACCAATCTGGAGACCGTCGTCCACCTCGACGGCCAGTGGGTGCCGGTGGAGCATCCCGAGATGGACTGCGGCCTGGTCGTCTCGCACGGCCGGGTGCAAACGGTACCGGTCACCGACGTGCGCGCGGGAGACATGATCGTGTGCGGCGTGGACGGGGTGAAGGTCGTCCTGCCGGTCACCGCCCACTCCAGCCGGGTCTACGAGGAGTACGAGTCCCTGGCCGCCCCGCTGCCGAGCTCCACCCAGCCGCAGGCGGTCCTGGCCCGGGCGATCGCCCGCCAGATCCGCGAGGTCAAGGCCGAGGGGTCGCAGGTGCTCTGGGTGGCGGGTCAGACTGTGGTGAGCACCGGGGCCGGGCCAGCGTTGATCGCCCTCGTCGGGGCCGGCTATGTCGACGTGCTGTTCGCCGGCAACGCACTGGCGACACTCGACGTGGAGGCTGCTCTCTACGGATCGCCGCTGGGGCTCGGGCCGCTGCGCAGCGGCCGGGTGCAGCGCGGCAGCGAGCAGCACATCCGCGCGGTCAACACGATCCGCCGGGAGGGATCCATCCGGGCCGCCGTGGAGTCCGGCGTGCTCACCCAGGGGATCATGCACGCGATGGTCAAGGCCAACAAGACCTTCGTGCTCGTCGGATCGGTCCGCGACGAAGGCCCGCTGCCCGACGTCCACACCGACGTCCTGGCAGGCCAGCGGGCGATGCGCGCCGCGCTGCGGGGGGTGGCGTTCGCCCTCATGATCGCCAGCGCCCAGTACTCCGTGGCCACCGGCAACATCCTGCCGGCCTCGGTCCCGGTGGCCTGCGTGGACGTCAACCCCTCGACGGTGCACGCTCTCACCGAACGCACCAGCGCGCACGCGGTCGGCGTCGTCGCCGACACCGGGCTGTTCCTCGAGGAGCTCGCCGCCGAACTGGTACCCGACTACCGGGCCTCCCCACGTAGCGGCTTCGCCGCGACGCGGGGACCCCTGTCATAGGGCGCCGTACGGGGTCTCCGTCGAATCGCCTTCGGCGACCCTCCTGGGATAGTCGTGGGGATTTCGGGTCAGAACCGGGCGAGGTCGGCCGCGCCCACGAGGCCCGCTTGGGATCCAAGCTCGGCGATGACGATGTCCGGCTCGGAACGGTAATCCCGCCCGGGCATGGCGGCCAGGAGGCTCTGCCGGGCCGGGCCGAGCAGCAGCTCGCCGGCGTCGGAGACGCCGCCGCCGATGACGAAGCGGTTCGGGTCGAGCGCGGCGACCAGCGTCGCCATACCCTCGCCTAGCCAGTGGCCGATCTCGGTGAAGCACCTGATCGCCGCCGGGTCCCCTTTGCGTGCCGCCTCGGTGACGTCCGGGCCGGTCAGCGCGTCGACGCCACCGCCACAATGCTCCAGCATGGGCATGGCCGCACTCGGATCCACGGTGGCGATGTTCTTCGCCAGCCGGACCATCGCTCGCCCGCTCGCATACTGCTCCCAGCACCCTCTGTTACCACATCCGCACGGGTACCCGTCGGGTACCACCCGCATGTGGCCCATCTCGGCGCCGATACCGGACGCGCCCCGGTAGAGCTCACCGCCCAGGACGATGCCGCTGCCGATGCCGGTTCCCACCGTCAGGCAGACGAGGTCACGCCGGCCACGGCCGGCCCCGAAACGGTACTCCGCCCAGGCCATCGCGTTGGCGTCGTTCTCCACGACGACGGGCAGGCCGATGCGCGCTCCGACCTCGTCGCGCAGGGGTTCGTCGCGCCAGGCGAGGTTCGGTGCAAACAGGACGCGGGACCGGTCCGAGTCGACCCACCCGGCCGCGCCGATGCCGACCGCACGCACGGCGTGGTCGGCACTGAGCTCCGCGACGACGCTGGCGATGGTGTCCGCGACCTCGGCGGCCGAATGGCCCGGGGTAGGCCGACGCAGGGAGGTGATGATCGTCCCCGCGCCGTCCACGACGCCGGCGGCGACCTTCGTCCCGCCAACGTCGACGCCGATCGTCAGGCCCTCCATCCGGTCCTCCACCGGCAACGGGCCGGGGGCCGCGCCGGCACGCTCGGTGCGCGGAACCGTCAAGCTGCCCGGAATATCCAGATTCTTCGAACTATCGGGAGTAGCGATGCTCACGTGATATCGATCCTCTGCACGCGGGGTCTAAGCGCGGTGGCGGGTTGGGTGCCGGTGGTGTCCCCCGGCCATGGATGATCCCCAGATGCGGGGGGCGCCGTCTCGCGCCGTCGCGGCGTGGCGGGCCCCGGAGCGTCCTCCCCACGGGCACCGAGGGCGGCGCGGAACGCCGCGGTCAGGGATCCGGCAGCCGCGAGGAGATGGCCAACCACCTCGGGGCGGTCGCCGGCGAAGCTCGACAGG
>NZ_CDWRCM010000025.1:6504-9215 GCF_977927585.1 Frankia sp. CcWB2
GCCGGCACAGCGGGCACACGGCGCAGGGCCAGGTGTGATCCGCGGGTCCCGGCGCCGGATCCGCGTGGGGATCGGGTATCGACGCCGCATCGTCGGCAGCGGGTCCCGCCGCCGACGATGCGGGGGGACCGGGATGGCCGGGGGGCAGGTGCGAGGCGGCCCAGTCCCGCAGGGCGTCAGCGAGCAGGGCGGCTTCGACCGCGAGCGACCCGCGGCCGGGCGACGCGGACGGGCCGGTGGGAGGCGTGCCGGTGGGAGGCGTGGTGAAGTCGGGCCCGGCGCCGCCGGGCCGACCCGAGGTGGACCGCTGCGTGGTCATACCCGCACCCACTGCTGCGGGTCCGGGACGAACGAGACGACCAGCCGATCGTCACGCAGCCGGGCGGTGCTCACGTCGCAGCGACGCAGCGCCGCAGGCAGCGGAACGGCCCGCCGATACGACCCCACGGTCACCACCAGGTCATCACCCAGCCGGGCCAGATCGATCTGGGAACCGTCGACGAACGGCAGCCCGAAGGACAGCGCGAACCCGTCCTCGGTGCGCTCCACCCGCGGCTGGCCGCTCGAGCCGATGAGCGGCTCCCCGAGAACACTCCCCGGATCGAGCTCACCGTAGGTCGCCGCGCCGAAGGCGGCCAACTCCTCCAGGCCGATCGGTTCGCCCGCCCGGTAGCCGACCGGGAGGACGGGGGTGGGCATGAAGGCCGCGGTGATGTCGGCGAGCTGCTCGCGGTGAACGGCGGCCCACCCCGCCCGCCAGGCGTCCGCGTTCGCCGACGGGAAGATCCGGTTGACGACGACGCCGTCCAGGGTGAACCCATGCAGCGACAGCGCCGTAAAGCTGCCGCGGGCCGCGGCGAGCGCCGAGCTCTCGGGGGTCAGCACCAGCCGGACGCTGGTGGTGGCGTGGTCGGTGAGGATCGCGCGCAGGTCGACCGCCGCCCGGTGCAGGCGGTTGACGGTGTCGTAGGCGGGGGCCGCCAGCGTGCTCCACCGGCCGCCGAGCGCCGCCGCCCAGCCGAAACCGGGTCGCAGCCAGCGCGCGAAGGCACCGTCGGGCGGCAGCAGCCGGCGGCAGTACCACGACAACGTCTCGGGAAAGGCCAGCAGCCGCACCAGCGCCGCCGCCGAACCTCCGTCGACCACCACCAGGTCGTAGTTCTCACTGGTGAGGCCGTCACGCAGTTCGAGTAGCGTCAGGGTCTCGACGGCCCCGGGCAGGAAGGCCAACTCCTCCAGGTCGAACGGATCGACGTTGATGGCCGGCCAGGTGCCCGCCAGCACCTCGCGTACGGCCGGCCACCGGGTCTCGACCGCGCGGCGCAGGTCGACCTGCTGGCCGTGCAACCCCGGTTCAAGCTCGGTCGGCTCGGCGCCGATCGGGTGGTCGAGCGCGCCGGCGAGCCCCGCGGCCGGGTCGACCGACAGCACGAGGGTCCGATGACCCCGTTGAGCGGCGAGGATCGCGGTCGCCGCCGCCACCGTGGTGGTACCGCCGCCGCCCTTCCCCGTGAAGAGCACACACCGCACGTGCGCTCAGCTCTCGACGTACTTCTTGAGGTCCTTGAGAGCGGCATCCACGATGCCGCTCTGCACCTTCCGCCGGAGCAGACCAGGAATCTTGATCTTTGTCTCAGCGGTGAGGTCGTAGGTCACCTCGGTGCTACCGTCACCCAGGTCGCGCAGGGTGTAGCTGCCGTCCTGCGACGACATCGCCTGGCCATCGACCATGCTCCAGACGACCTGATCGTCGCCCTTCCAGGTGTACTCGTTGACAAACTCGTCCTTGATGACGACGGCGTTGATCCGGAACCGGGCGCGCCGGGGACGGCCGTCCGGGCCCATGTCGAGGATCTCGGCCTCCTCGATCTGGCCGATCCAGGTCGGATACGCGGAGATGTCGACGATCGCCCCCATCACCGCGGCGGGCTGGGCGTTGATGACGATCGTCGATCGGGCGTGGTCCGCCATGGCAGACAGCACCTCCACATTCTTCGAGCGCGGCTGAAGAGCACGGCGTCGCCGGCCCACCGGCAACCCGGATCTCTCCGGGGCCCGGGAACAATCCCCGACCGATCGCCTGAGGCTACCGGAACACCGAGCGCGCCCGGCTACCACTCGAGAACGAAGGGCGTCCCCCGAGCCTGGAAATGTCCGACGTTCACGCAGCGTGTGCCGTCGATCTCCAGGCTGGCCGTCAACGGCTGGTGCACATGCCCGAAGAGCACGTAGCGCGGCCGGGTCGCGTGAATGGCCTCGAGGATCGCCACACTGCCGCGCTCGAAGCGGCGTGCCTCGATGTCGTAGACCAGCTCGGGGATATGCGGGGGGATGTGGCAGCACAGGACGTCGACCTCGCCCACCGCGGCGACCTTGGCGGCGAAGGCGTCGTCGTCAATCTCGTAGGGGGTGCGCATCGGGGTCTGCAGCCCCCCGCCGACGAAGCCGAACCGCAACCCGCCGATCGTGGTGGTCTGCCCGTCCAGCAGGGTGACGCCGTCGCGCAGGTACTCAGGATACAGGTGCGGCAGATCGACGTTGCCGAAGGTCAGGTAGGTCGGGGTCGGGAACGCCGCGAACAGCACCTCGTACTGACGGCGGATGGCCGCCTCCACGATCTGCGTGCGGTCCCCGCCCAGGCTCGCCCACAGCGTCCGGGACCATGCCCGGGCCTCGTCGAACCGCTGGGCGTTACGCAGCTCGATCATGCG
>NZ_CDWRCM010000025.1:9666-13545 GCF_977927585.1 Frankia sp. CcWB2
CCCACGGCCTCGGCGCCGAACAGGTCGCCCATGATGCCCCGGCCGTGGTCGTGGTAGTCGATGAAGAGAATGAGATCACCCAGACACACGAATGCGTCGGCCTCCTCGCCCGCCGCCGCCAGCGCATCCGCCCGCCCGTGCACGTCGCTGACCACGTGGACCCGCATGGCTGGAAGCTTAGGCGCCGACAGGGGCCCGTCGCCCCTACTCGAACGGCCCATCCGGCCGATGAGGGATGCCGCGCGGATCCTGGGCGTACCCGGGACATGTCCCCGGCGGTCGCGCTCACCGGCAACGATCATCGGTCGGACGCCGTCGAAGGGAACCCTTTACACCCCGCAAGGTCGCAAACCGCCCGCCCGGAGGCTAACGTCTGATGCCCTGGCCTGGTCTTCCGTTCTTCCGTTGTTCCGTGCTTCCGTTGTTCCGTGGCGTCGTCCCCCCGGCGTGCACAAGCCATCTGGTAGGACTGGTAGGAGTAGCAGTGCGCAAGTACACCTCCCCGCCCCTGATCACCATCGCCGACGATACGACCCTGACGGACGCCGTGTTCCGCAACGCGGCGGCGCATCCGGACAGTACGCTTATCCAGCACAAGATCGACGGCAAGTTCGTCGGCATGACCGTCCGCGAGTTCCGCGATCACGTCGTGGCCACCGCCCGGGGCTTCATCGCCCGCGGGGTGCGGCCCGGGGACCGCGTCGGTCTGGCGAGCCGGACCCGGTTCGAGTGGACGATTGTCGACTACGCGACGTGGCTGGCCGGCGCCGTCTGCGTGCCGATCTACGAGACCTCCAGCCCGGGCCAGATCGAGTGGATCCTGCGGGACGCCGGCGTCGAGGTTCTCGTGGTCGAAAACGACGAGCTCGCCGAGCGGGTCGCGCAGGTACGCGACGGCGTCCCCGCGCTGCGGGAGGTCCTCGTCATCGAGCACGGGGCGCTGGCCGGTCTCGCCGTGGACGGCGTCGGCATCGCGCCGGAGCAGCTGACGGCGGCCCGGGCGTCCGTCAACGCCGACAGCCTCGCGACGATCATCTACACCTCGGGGACCACCGGCCAACCGAAGGGCTGCGAGATCACCCATCGCGCCCTGCTGTTCACCGCCGAGGCGGCCATCGCCACGCTGCCCGAGCTGTTCGCGCCCGGTGCGTCCACACTGCTGTTCCTCCCGCTGGCGCACGTGTTCGCCCGCATGCTCCAGGTGGGCGTGGTCCAGGGGGCGTTCACCCTCGCCTACACCCCGGACTCGCGGACCCTGCTGCCCGATCTCGCCAAGGTGCGCCCGACCTTCCTGCTCTCCGTGCCCCGGGTGTTCGAGAAGGTGCACGCCGGGGCGCGCCACAAGGCGCACGCCGAGGGCAGGGGCTGGATCTTCGATGCCGCCGAGAACACCGCGGTCGCCTACAGCCGGGCTCTCGACGGCGGCGGCCCCGGCCTGCTCCTGCGGCTGCGGCACCGGTTGTTCGCCGCGCTGGTCTACAGCAAGCTCCAGGCGGCGCTCGGCGGGCGGGCCCGCTACGCGGTCAGCGGCGGGGCGCCGCTGGGTGAACGCCTCGGCCACTTCTTCCGCGGGATCGGGTTCACGGTGCTCGAGGGCTACGGTCTGACCGAGACCAGCGCGCCGGCCGCGGCGAACCGGCCGGGCAACGTCCGGATGGGCACCGTCGGCCAGCCCTTTCCCGGCGTGACGATCGCCATCGCCGATGACGGGGAGGTCCTCATCCGCGGTCCCCTGCTGTTCCGCGGCTACCGCAACAACGAGCTCGCGACGAAGGAGGCGCTCGACGCCGAGGGCTTCCTGCACACCGGCGACCTCGGCGACCTCGACGCCGACGGCTTCCTGCGGATCACCGGCCGCAAGAAGGAGCTGCTGGTCACCGCCGGTGGGAAGAACATCGCGCCGGCGCCGCTGGAGCACATCGTCCAGTCCCATCCCCTGGTCAGCCAGGCGATGCTGATCGGGGACCGGCGGCCCTTCATCGCCGCCCTCGTCACGCTCGATCCCGAGGCGTTCGACCGGTGGCGGTCCTCGGCGGGCAAGCCGGCCGGCGCGACGGTTGCCGACCTGGTCGACGACGCCGGCCTGCGCACCGAGATCCAGCATGCGATCGACGCCGCGAACGCGACGGTGTCGCACGCCGAGAGCATCAAGAAGTTCGCGATCTTGCCGCAGGACTTCACGGTGGAGACCGGCGAGCTCACCCCGAGCCTGAAGGTGCGCCGCTCGCTGGTGCTCGACCGGTTCAGCCAGGCGGTGGAGGACATCTACGCCACCCCGCGCTAACCCCGTCCGGGCCGGCAAGCAGCGTGCGCAGGTCCTGCGCGAGGACGTCCCACCGCCAGCGCAGCTCGACCCACGCCCGCCCCGCGGCACCCATCGACGCCGCCCGGTCGGGGTCGGCAAGCAGATCACCGACGGTCGTCGCGACCTGCGCCAGATCGGTACCGTCGATCACGATGCCGGTGCGCTGGTGCAGGACGGCGTCGGGGGAACCCCCACTGCGGCCGGCCACCACCGGCAGGCCGGTCGCCGACGCCTCGAGGAAGACGATGCCGAGCCCCTCGACCTCCAGGCCGGCGAGGCTGGAGCGGCAGGGCATCGCGAACACGTCGCCCGCCGCGTAGTGCGCCGGCAGTTCCTCCCACGGCACCGAACCGGTCATGATCACATTCTCGGCGACGTCGTTCTCCCGGGCGAGCCGTTCGAGATCACCCCGCCGGGGACCGCCGCCGACGATCAGCAGCGCGGCGTCCGGCACGCGGCGCCGTACCATGGGCAGCGCCCGGATCAGCATGTCCTGGCCCTTGCGGGCGACCAGCCGGCTCACGCACACCACCACCCGGCGGCCCGTCAGCCCATGGCGTCGGCGCATCTCCTCGCGCCCGTGACCGGGACGGAACAGCGAGGGGTCGACTCCGCTGGGCAGCCGGGCAAAGGTGGGATGGCCGCCGAAGGCGGGCCGGACCCGGGCCCGGGTGTAGTTGGTCAGATAGGTGATGGCGTCGGCCGCGGTGCCGATGCTGCGCAACACCTGACGCGCCCCCGGCAGCGCCGCCCAGCCGACCTCGTGACCATGGGTGCTCGCGACCATCCTGCGCACGGCCGTGTCGCGGCGCAGCCGGGCTCCGAGCAGCCCGAGCGGTGCCGCGGCGCCGAACCACACCGTGTCGCATCCCTCCGCCCGGGCGATCTCTCTGGCTCGGCGCAGGACGTCCGGTGTCGGCAGCATCAGCGACATGGTGTGCCGCACGACCGGGAAGTTCTGTTCGGCGTCGAAGGCCGCGGCGTTCTTCCAGGCCGGGGCGTAGACGACGATCTCGCCCCCGGGCAGCCGCGAGGCGAAGTTGTGCACGTAGGCCTGGATCCCGCCGGGACGAGGCGGGAAATCGTTCGTGACGGCCAGCACGCGCATCCGTCCATATTCTCCCACGGTCCCACCGCGTTTTCCCACGGCCCCACCGGCGCCCGCGCCGGCCCCCCGGCCGGGCGGGCTAGCCGGCGCGGCGACGCCGCGGCGCCTGGTCCAGCAGTGCCGTCCGCACGTCGGCGAGCGGGGGCAGCAGACCGGCGTCGGCGAGCAACCGCAATGCCTCGAGCTCCTCGGCGTCCCAGCCGACGGGCGGGCCCGGCGCCGGGAGCAGGACGGTCATCATGCAGCCGGCGCACCTGACACCACGGGCGGTGCAGGAGTCACAGTCGATCAGCATCGTGCGCACCTTCCGGATCCGAACCGGTGGAGGTCGGCGACGACAGACAATCCGAGCACCGATCTCCCGACTTCACCGACGGTAGGTCCAGGGTCCGACAATTCTCGGCGGACAAGTCCCGCCCGACGAAAGTCCCGCCCGACGGATCCCCTACCGGTCGAGGCGGGCCAG
>NZ_CDWRCM010000025.1:13850-29579 GCF_977927585.1 Frankia sp. CcWB2
GCGGCCGAGGGTACCGCCCGGGCTCCGGCGGCGGCGCAGTTCTCCGCGACCTCCCGGTCGGAGGTGATGACGAAGACCGGGCGGCCTTCCGGTTCCATCCGCACCAGCCGGACGATCTCCTCGTCGGCGAGCTGCCCGGGCCGGCTGAACAGCACGCGCACCCCCCGAGGCATGGCGACACCCACCGGCCGGGCCACGACGGCGGTGGCATCGAAGACGACCGTGACCTCGCTGTCGGGATTGCGGCCCGCGAGCGCACCGAGTCCGGACAGCAGCCGCTCACGCTGGGCCTGCAGGGTGAGGCGGCCGTAGCCCCGCTTGGTCACGTTGTACCCGTCGATGATCAGATGGACCCCGGGGACGGCCAACACCTCGTCGATCAGGGAGGGGTCGTCGTCCGGCCGCCCGCGGGCCCCAGCGAACGCCTGCGGGCCGTTACTCGGGCCGGCTCCGCCGCGAGCGATGAGATCCGCGGGCCTCGCGACCATCGTCGGGAGGTCGAGTTCGCGTCGCAGGCCGTGCGCCGAGACGATCAGGGTGTCAAGGAGAACGCGCAACCGGGCGTCATCGACGCTGCGGGACTCGCGGCTGTCCCGGCGGGTGGAGGCGAGCGCGCTCTCCAGCTCCGCCACCCGGCCGCGCAGCCGCCGGGTCTCCGCCTCGGCATCCCGGCTGACGGCCAAGGCTGCGTCCCGGGCTGCCTCGGCCGCGGTCAGGGCCTCTCGCGTGGCGTCCTCGGCCCGCCGGATCCCGGCGGTGGACGAGCGCAGCCGCCGGCGAGCCTCGTCCGCCTCCGCCCGGGCCGCCCGCAACTGCTCGCGCAGTTCCTCCTGCTCGGCCGCGGCGATGCGCTTGCTCGTCTCGAGCTGTTCGGTGAGCCGCAGTATCGTCCGCTCGGCCTCGTCGACCTGGCTGCGGACCGCCGCCTCCGACGTGGACGCCGCAGCGACCTGGACCAGCTCCTGCCAGCCGGAGACCCGCAGCAGGTACGCGACCGCGGCGATCTTCTCGGGAGGCGCCGCGGGCGGCGGTCCGTCCGGCGAGCTGACGGCTTCGACAAGCTCGGGATGATGACGGCGGATCCACTCGGCGACCTGGCCGCGGAACACGTCACCGTCCACCGCCGCGGCCAGCGGGACAGCTCCCTGGCGGACGCGGCGGGAGGGCTTGAAGCGGCGCACCGCGACCAGCGACGGCGGGACCTCCGGCTCGGGAAGATCCGCCAGCGTCTGCTCGGCGAACTCGACGACATGCGCCCGCACCGGCGCCGGAAGCGGCTCACTCATGCGGCGAATCCGAGGGTGGCGACGAAATGTTCATCAACACGCGCACGACGGACAAACCGGGCGGGCCGTATCTCCAACGGCTCGTCCAACCGGCCAGACAGCAAGGCACGCGGGACTCCGGAGCCGACGGGGAGAACGATGACAGTATAGCTTATCGGGAGAGCTCAGGGCACTCACGGCCGCTACCGGCCGGATCGGTACGTCGGCGGCCTACGGCGAGGCGGGCATTGCCTCAGGTGAAAGTCGGCTTATGTAGCCTCGCGAGGCGCGCCCCTTATGCTCGTTTTCTTCCGAACGCGGCCCTGGCTGCGCCTGAGAGGATCATCGTGACCGACCAGAACCCGCCTCACCAGCCCCCCAGCGGTGACGGGAGCCAGGAGGCGTGGAGGCAGCCGAATGACCCCTGGCACCAGCCCGCGGACGCTGGCAGCACCCCCGCCTCCGGTTCGCCCTCTACTCCCCCGCCGGCTCCGGTCCCACCGTGGGGAGCGCCCCAGCCCGGCCAGCCGAACCAGCCCGACTCGGAGGAGACACGCCTCGCCTGGCCGGGCACCGTCCCGCAACCGGGCGGGCAGCAGTGGGGCGGGCAGCCCAGCGGCCCACAGCACCCCGGCGCTGCGCCAGGGTGGGGACAGCCCGGCGTCGGGCAGGGCTGGGGACAACCGGGCGGCTGGCAGCAGCCGGACCATCCCCCGGCCGCGGCTGCCGGGCCCTACCAGGGTGGGAGTGCCCCATACCCGGAGACGGTCGGCTACCAGGGCGGTCCCGACGCCTACCAGAACCCCCCTGCTGCTACCCGCCGCCTCCGCCCCGGCAGCGGACCAGTCCGCTGTTCATCATCGTGCCCCTCGCCGTGGTCGCCGCCATCGTGCTCGGTGTCGTGATCGCCCTCGCGGTGGGCGGCGGTGACGACACCGAGATCGCCTCCCCACCGGCCCCGACGGTGACCGTGCCCGACCTCCCGAATACCACCGCGACCGCGGCCGCCCCGACCGCGACCCCGCCAAACGGAGTGCCGAGCTGCGTTCCGGTGACGCCACAGCACGCGCCGGCGGCCGGCACCGCGACGATCGGCGGCTCCGGCACCGCCGTCGGCCGGGCCACCTCCTCGGTCAGCGACTTCGAAGCCAGGGTCACCCTCAACAGCGTCTGCTCCACCACCGGCAAGGTGACCCAGTACGGCGACGCGCCCGCCCAGGGGGCCTACTACGTCATTAACGTGACGGTCGAGGTGAGCCGCGGGTCGACGTCCGCCTCACCGTCCGATTTCTACATCCAGACCTCCGACGGCACCCGGTACGACGGCAGCTACGAGAACGTCGCGCCGCGGCTGTCGGTGTCGACTCTCAAGGCCGGGCAGCGGGTCCGGGGCAACATCGTCATCGATGCGCCACCCGGGCACGCCATCCTGAACTGGGAACCGCTGTTCGCCGTCGATCCACCGAAGTTCCAGCTCTGACCGCCGCGTAACCCTACGATCCGCCGGAACAGCCAGAACAGCCAGAACAGCCAGAACAGCCAGAACAGCCAGAACAGCCAGAACAGCCAGAACAGCCAGAACAGCCAGAACAGCCAGATCCGCGCCGGCCGGTACCCGGCTCAGCCGAGGGCGGCATGGATCCGCTCGGCCACGGCATCGAGCTCGGCCGAGTCGGGGTTGTGGTCGGCGAGCCTGAAGTCGATCTGCGTCTCGTCCTCGATCGGCAGGAGATGCACGTGGACGTGCGGGACCTCGAGCCCGGCGACGAGCGCGGCCACCCGCCGAGGTCGGAAGGCCGCGTCGATGGCGCGGCCCACCGTCGCCGCGGCGCTCCACAACGCGACCTGGAGATCATCGGGTAGATCGATCCAATGGTCAATCTCGGTGCGGGGAACGACCAGGGTGTGTCCCGGCCGGATCGGCGCGATCGTCAGGAACGCCACCACGTGCTCGTCGGAGTAGACGATGCGACCGGGAAGCTCGCCGTTGATGATCCGGGTGAAGACGCTCGACATGGCTACGACCCTATCGACCGGGTCGTCCGGCGCGTGACGACAGCACCCGATGGCCGATGGCCGTTCACCCGGCCGTCGAGCCGTCACGTTTTCCGCTGAACGCGACGGTGGTGTGGAGCACGCTTCTCCGAAACCGTGCTCCACCCTCGCCGACCCGCCGGGAACCCAACCCCGTGGGAGCCCGGCCCGCCGGGGTGTCAGACAAAGGGGCACGCGAATCCCGCCGGCCCGACCGTCATCACCCGGAACTCGTTACCCTCCGGATCCTTGAGAACGTATCCGCTCTCCCCGTCGTCGTCGTACCGGGACACCCGGCGGGCACCGAGGGTCGACAACCAGCCGATCACACGCTCCGCGTCGACGGCGTAGAGATCCAGATGAAGCCGGTTACGGCCGGCATCGCGCTTCGCCCCGGGCCTGAGGAGGAGCTTGGGTCCCGCGCCGGCCGGGTGACGCAGGATCACCCCGTCGTCACGCCAGCTCACCTCGTATCCCAATGCGGCGGACCAGAAGCGCACCATCACGTCAACGTTCGAACAGTCGACCGCGACCCGCGCCACTCGAATGCCGTTCGTCTCGAACCATGCCACCTGGGCATGGTTCCGCATTCGACGCACGCAGGCCTGCCGAGTTGGCCGCACGTTTGAGCACACGCCCCGACAGAAGCACCGGACTGCCCCGACGGGACCATAAACGGGACAACCGCGGCGAATTCTATGGCCAATACCGTCCCGTGGCACACCCAGCACCCTACGGATCAGGTATCGTTAATCATTTTCCACCGGCCCGTGACCCGGAACCTCCGTGACCCGGAACCTCCGTGACGACGTGCGGCGAGGCGGACCTGCTTTCGCCTCCGGGCCCGGCGGACAATCCGGGGCGTGAAACTGTCGGGGGTGGGGCCTACCGTGACGCCGTGCGCCCAGATCCCACCCCGGACCGTCCCCGGCCGCCCCGGCAGGGCAGGGCAGGGCAGGCTGGACGATCTCGGTCGCCCGTTGGCGGACGTGACCTTCGTCGTGTTCGACCTGGAGACGACGGGCACCTCCCCGGGAACCGACGAGATCACCGAGATCGGCGCGGTCCGGGTCCGCGGCGGCCGAATCCTCGCCGAGATGGCCACTCTGGTCCGGCCGGGCGTCGGCATCCCTCCGATGGTCTCGGTGCTCACCGGCATCACCGACGTGATGGTGGCGACGGCGCCGCCGGTCGCGCAGGTGGTGCCCACCTTCCTGGAGTTCGCCCGCGGTGCCGTTCTTGTCGCCCACAATGCCCCGTTCGACCTCGGCTTCCTGCGCGCCGCCGTCGAGCTCTGCGGCTATCCGGTGCCCGACTGGGAGTATCTGGACACGTTGCGTATCGCCCGGCGGGTGGTCACGAGAGACGAGAGTCCCGACTCCCGGCTCACGTCGCTGGCCTCACTGTTCCGCAGCCCGGTCGAACCCCGCCACCGGGCGCTGGCGGACGCCCGGGCCACCGTCGACGTGCTGCACGGGCTGTTCGAACGGCTCGGCAACGCGGGCGTGACCACCCTGGAGGACCTGCACGACTACAGCTCCCGGGTGTCGCCGGCCCAGCGACGCAAACGGCACCTGGCCGACGGCCTGCCGACGGGCCCGGGTGTCTACATCTTCCGGGACGCCGACGAACGGGCCCTGTATGTCGGCACCTCGCGTTCGGTGCGTTCCCGGGTCCGTACCTACTTCACCGCCAGCGAGCCCCGGACCCGGATGGCGGAGATGGTGGCGCTGGCTGAGCGGGTCGACGCGATCGGCTGCGCGCACGCCCTGGAGGCCGAGGTCCGGGAACTGCGGCTAATCGCCGAGTACAAGCCGCCGTACAACCGCCGATCCCGCTTCCCGGAGCGATCCGTGTACCTCAAGCTCACCGACGGGCCGTTCCCGCGGCTTTCACGGGTACGCGCCGCCCGTGACGACGCGACCTATCTCGGGCCGTTCGGCAGTGTCCGCGCCGCCGACGCCGCCGCCGAGGCGCTGCTGGCCGCGGTGCCGCTGCGCCAGTGCTCCGGGCGCCTGTCCCCGCGCGTGCGCCGGCCCGCCTGTACCCTCGCCGACCTCGGCAGATGCGGAGCGCCGTGCGACGGCCGGGAGGACATGGCGAGCTACGGCCGGCACGTCGCCCCCGCCCGGGCCGCCATCACCGGCGATCCGGGCCGAGTCATCGCCGCCTCGACGCGGCGCATCGACCGGCTGGCCGCCGAGCAGCGATACGAGGAGGCCGCCGTCCAGCGGGACCGGATGATCGCGTTCGTCCGCGCGGCCGCACGTGCCCAGCGGCTGTCGGCTCTCACCGGAGTCGCCGAGCTCGTCGCCGCGGCCCCGACCGCCGAGGCCGGCTGGGAGCTGGCCGCGGTGCGTCACGGCCGGCTGGTGTCAGCGGCGAGCGTGCCGCCCGGTGTCGATCCGCGGCCCTGGGTCGACGCCGTGGTCGCCAGCGCCGAGACGGTGCGGCCACGGCCCGGCCCGGCCCCGTGCGCCTCCGTCGAGGAGACCGAGCGCATCGCCCGTTGGCTCAGTGGGCCGGGGGTACGGCTCGTGCGGTTGGAGGGCGAGTGGAGCTGGCCGGCCGCGGGCGCCATCCGCGCCGCGGCCGGATTCGGTGCGGCCCCCGGCCGGCCGGTACGTGCGTATGACGGTGACGAGTGGTTCCCGTCGGCCTGACGTGACGTCAGGCCATGACGTCAGGACGCCACGTACTGACGCCAGCTGCTCCGTCAGGTACTCCGTCAGGCCGGACGGCTACTGCCGGCCGCCGCCGGGTGGCTGCTTCTCCTCGACGAAGAACCCGGTCACGGCCTTGCCGGCGCGGCGCGCAAGCCCCTTGCCGTGACCGTCGCCGTGCCCGTTGGCCGCCGGCAGCTCGAACCGGTCCGTCGGGACGAGCGGATGGTCGGGGATGGGAGTTGGCTTCGGGCGGTGGTCCTCCACGAACTCCCCGCTGGGAAGCTGGCGGATGATCCCGGTCTCGATGCCGTGATGCTCGATCTCGGCGTCCTTCTGGTTGAGCGCGATGCAGATCTTCTTCGTCACCGCGTAGGCGATCGGTGGCACGACGATGAGCCCGATGCGGCCGGCCCAGGTCATCGCGTTCAGCGAGATGCTGAAGGTCTTGGCGATGATGTCGTTACCGCCGGAGATCATCAGCACCAGGTAGAAGCTGATCGCCATCGCGCCGATCGCGGTCCTGGTCGGCGCCTCCCGGGGCCGCTGCAGGAGGTTGTGCGGCTTCGTGTCCCCAGCGAACCTGGCTTCCAGCGCGGGATAGAGCGCCGCCAGCGTGAACATAATGCCCGGCAGGACGGCAGTCGGCCAGAACACCGCGGGGAGGGTGTGTCCCCAGCCGCGCCATTCCCACGGCGGCATGAGCCGGGTCGAGCCGTCGAGGAAGCCGATGTACCAGTCCGGCTGGGAGGCCGCGCTGACCTTCGCCGGGTCGTACGGGCCGAACATCCAGATCGGGTTGATCTGGGCGAGACCACCGAGCAGCGCGAGCATCGCGAAGACCAGCATGAAGAACCCGCCGGACTTCACCGCGAACACCGGGAAGACCCGGTGGCCGATGACGTTGTCCTCGGTCTTGCCCGGCCCGGGGAAGTCCGTGTGCTTCTGGTGCCACAGGATGCCCAGGTGCGCGCCGATGAGCGCGAGCAGGACGCCCGGCACCAGCAGGATGTGCGTCACATAGAGCCGGGGCAGGAAGTTGACGCCCGGGAACTCCCCGTTGAAGACGAGGAACGACGTCCACGTCCCGATAATCGGGATGGACTGGGCGATCGAGGCCGCGATCCGCAGACCGGTGCCGGAGAGCAGGTCGTCCGGGAGCGAGTAGCCGGCGAAGCCCTCGAGCATCGACAGGGCGACCAGACCGATGCCGATCAGCCAGTTGGTCTCGCGAGGCTTGCGGAACGCGCCGGTGAAGAACACCCGGAACATGTGCACGACCATCGACGCGACGAAGACCAGCGCGGCCCAGTGGTGGATCTGGCGGAACACCAGACCGGCCCGGGTGTCGAAGCTGATGTCCAGCGTCGAGGCGTAGGCCCGGCTCATCTCCACGCCCTTGAGCGGGACGTAGGAACCGTTGTAGATGACCTCGGTGTTCGACGGGTCGAAGAACAGGGTCAGGTAGATGCCCGTCAGCAGCAGCACGATGAAGCTGTAGAGGGCGATCTCCCCGATCATGAAAGACCAGTGGTCGGGGAAGACCTTGTTCAGGTTGCGCCGCAGAAAGGCCTGGTTGCCGAACCGTTCGTCGAGCTCACGGTTGGCCTTCCGGATCGGGCCCGGCCGCTTGACGAACTCGGGGGCGGAGGCGGTGGTCATGAACGCTCCCAGAAGGCGGCACCGACGGGCTCGTGGTAGTCACCGTCACGGGCGTAGAGGAACCCGGCATTGTCCGCGGCGATGGCAAGCTGCGGCAGGGACCGGCTGGCCGGCCCGAAGATCGCCCGGCAGCCGTCCCGCACGTCGAAGACGGACTGGTGGCAGGGGCAGAGCAGATGATGGGTCTGCTGTTCGTACAGGCTGACCGGGCAGCCGGCGTGCGTGCAGATCTTGGAGTAGGCAACGTGGCCGTCGACGCCCCAGTCCTCCCGGCCCTTGCGGGGGCGGTCGACCCCCGGTGGCAGCCGGATGAGGATCGTCGTGCTGTCGGCCTTGGTCTGGATATCGGTCTTCGGCTGGTACGCGACGGTGCCGTCGGCCTCGGTCACCGGAACGGCCGGGAATACGGTCTCGATGCCGCCGATGGCGACGTCGCCGAGCTTGACGTAACGGCCGTCCTCCGTGACGAGGCGGGCACCCTTCACCCAGCTCGTGTGGTCGAGCTTCTTGCCCGGCTTGGCGTTCGTCAGGTTCAGCAGCGGCACCACGATCAGCCCGCCGAGCACGGTGCCAGCCCCGAGCAGGGTGCGGCGCAGCAACGGGTAGCGCGCGAGGCCGGTGTCGGCGAACCCGGCCGCGATCTCCTCCTCGGTGACGGCGATCTCCTCCTTCGAGGAGGCGAACGCGTGGCGCTCCTGCACGGCCTGCTCGTGCGGCATCAGCCGCTTGGCCCACAGGATCAGGCCGATGCCGAGCCCACCAACGGCGAGGCCCAGCGCGGCCCCGAGGGAGGGGGTGTAGTACGCCTTGTGCTTGTCACCGACGAAATTGGTGACGACGAACCCGACGGTGCCGATCACCGAGATCAAGAACCAGCCGGCGATCAGCCGCTCCGCCCGCCGCTCGGCCCGGCGGTCCACGTCCTGCGCGCGCGGCGGACGGACGGTCACCCCGCCGGCGGCCCGTTCCCCGTAGGTCGGCTGGATAACCCCCGCCCGCGGGCGAACGGCCGTGGTCCCGGGCTCACGGGTCGAGTCGGTCTGGTGGGGCGGCGTGCCCAGGGCCTCCGGGCCGTCCGGCGTCCCGGCCGGGACGTCCGGGCCGCCGGCAGACACCCCGGATCCCCCGGCGGGCTGGCCGGAGGTGTCCACCGGGTGCTTCGCCCTTCTGAAGATGCTGCTCATCGAGTCCTGCTCAGATTCATCGGCCGGTTCGCCCTGGTAGCCCGGGTAGTGCATACGCCGGTCCCTCGGGACGGACGGCTGGTCCGCACCGGAATCCGCCGGCCCCGGCGTTCCTGGGCCCGTCTGGTCACTCCACTCATACCTTCTGCCTCGCTCCGATCCACAGGCACACGCCCAGCAGGGCACCGACGCCCACCAGCCAGGCCAGCAGCCCCTCGGGCACCGGACCGTAGTTACCGAGGCTGTGCCCACCGGCGCTCGGCGTTTCCTTCATGTGCCTGATGTAGGCCGCGATCGCGATCGCGGCCTCCTCGTTGAGCTGGCGCGGGCCGAACACCGGCATCGACTCCGGCCCGGTCCGCATGGCCTCGACGACCTGCACCGGGGTGGACTCATTCAGCGAGGGGGCGAACTTGCCGTAGGTCAGCGGCGCACCCTGACCGACGGCCTGGTGGCACTGCGCGCAGTTGGCCCGGTACAACTCGCCGCCGTGCGACAGATCGGCGTCGTTGAGCGCCGCGTCCGTGACCTTCGGTATCTCCTCGCCGCCGCCAAGGCTCTGGATGTACGCGGCGAGCTGGTCGATCTGGGTCGCCGAGTAGATCGGGGGCTTGCGGTCGGCCTGCGCGGCGGGGGCGGCCAGCGGCATCCGGCCGGTCGACACCTGGAAGTCCACCGCGGCGGCGCCGACGCCGATGAGGCTGGGCCCGGTGTTCGTGCCCTGCGCTCCCAGCCCGTGGCAGGTCGAGCAGCCCTGCAGGTACAGCGCCCGGCCCTGCCGGACCGCCTCGTTGGCGTCCGGGGTCTGCGCGGCGTTGCCGCCCGGCGCGAGCACCGTCCACAGCACCCCCGTGGCCAGCAGGCCGAGGACCATGACCAGCGCGGAGGACCTCCGGCGACGACGCGCGGGCGAACGGCGCCCGCCCGAGAACCGCTTCGTGGCGGCGACCGGCACCGAGGATCGCGACGCCGCAGTGCCCGGCGCGGGGGTGCCCGGCGCGGGGGTGCCCGGCGCCGGAGTACCCGACGGTGGGATGCCCGACGGCGTGCCCGAGGATGACGAGGTGCCCGAGGATGCAGTCATGTCGCTCACTGGAGGAGGTAGATGGTCGCGAAGAGGGCGATCCAGACAACGTCGACGAAGTGCCAGTAGTACGACACGACGATCGCCGAGGTCGCCTTCTCCGGCGTGAAGCGCCCGTACATCGATCGGCCCAGCACCATCAAGAAGGCGACGAGACCGCCGATCACATGGAGCCCGTGGAAACCGGTGGTCAGGTAGTACACCGATCCGTAGGCGTGCGACGCCATCGTGAACTTGTTCTCGCTGAAGTACTCGTTCACCTGGCCGCCGACGAACACCAGACCCATGATCAGCGAGATCAGGTACCAGCGCCGTAGCCCGTACACGTCACCACGCTCGGCGGCGAACACGCCGAGCTGGCAGGTGACGCTGGACAGAACGAGGATCACGGTGAAGAACAACGCGTACCCGACGTGCAGCTCCACGGGTCCGTGTTCGGATCCGGCAGGGTCGCCGGTAGCCGGCGGCCAGTTGCCGCTGTTGACCGAACGGATCGTGAAGTACATCGCGAACAGGGACGCGAAGAACATCAGCTCCGATGACAGCCACACGACCGTGCCAACCGAGACCATCGAGGGACGGTTGGCCGTCGGGTGCGGTGGAGGAGCCTTCTCGAGGACGGGGGCTGAGGCCACGTCGGTCATTCTGGCACGGGACGGCCCACGCGCCACCGTAGGTTCGACGTTCGGTAGGACTACGACCCGTCGATGACCGCCCCGGATCATCGTGGCGGCTGCCTCGCGTGCCCGGCAAAGCCCTGCCGCAACTGGAAAAACGCAGGTCACAGCGATGTCAGTCGGCCTACGAACGATGCGGAGCGACAAGGCTGACCCGGCCGATGTTGCGTGCCTCACCCGCGACGCACCGGCCCGCCAGCGCCGTTCGGCGGGCACGGTCGAGCCAACACGGACACCCCCGACCGCGACGTGGCCCCCGACCGCGACGTGACGTGACGCCGGGCGGGCCTCAGCCGGACATCGCGGCGAGCGCCCGCAGGCCGTCCGCCGGCAGGGCGATGCCGCCCTCCGAGCCGGGATCGACCGCGAGCAGGAGATCATCGGACGGCCAGATCCGGCCCAGTGCTGCCACCTGGACCGTGCGGTAACGCGCCACCTCCGGCAGCGCCTCGGCCAGGCGTTGCTCAGAGGTGAACGTCGGGACGAACTGGGTGCCGTCCTGCCGGTCGGCCACCGGCAGCTGCAGGACGCTGTCGTCCTCCTCCGACAGATCGGTGATGTCGTTACCGAGGTCGGGCAGCAGGACCTCGGCGACGGCGAGATCGCCGAGCGCCGCTCGCTCGTCCTTACCTTCGGCGAGGCGGTGCAGCGCGGCCCGCGCGGCCGTGCCCTGCGCGGAGGGGACGCCGGCCGGGACAGCGGCGCCGGGGCGGGTGCGGTCGGGACGTAGCTGGTCATCGGTCACGGGTGGCTCCCTGACGTGGATGAACGTGCTGACGTTGACGGGTGGGCGGACGTGCCGACACGGACGCGTGCCCTAGGTGTTCCGCCTACCCATCCCGCCGCGCGCGAACCGACTGCCCGCGGACGTGTCCGACCTCACCCGCGACCGGGGACCCGCGACCGGCCGTGACCGTGACCGTGACCGGCTGCGACCGGCTGCGACCGGCCGTGACAGGTCGGCGCCGGCCGAGTGGGCCGGTCAGGACCGCAACGCGAGATCCGCGATGAGGGCACGCCGGGTGGCTCCGGTCAACGGCGTCGCCTCGCTGTACTCCGGGTGTTCCACGACGAGCTCGACCAGCACTTCGGGGTCGCGGAAAGCATCCCGGAGCGAATCGGTCAGCGCGAAGCGCACCATGTGCACGGAGACGGTCTCAGTGGTCACATCGGGATCCTCGTCAAGGCCGGGGATCTCCTCGCCCGCCACCCGGGTCCCGCCGATCTCCAGGGCGAAACTGTGCTGCAGCCCGGCAAGCCGCCCCAACTCCTCGCGGACAGTCTCCAGAACCGAGAGCTCGATGAACACCGTCGCCGTGAGGACGTGGCTGGAGGGCAGCAGGCGGGAGTACGCATCGATCTCGTGGGCGACGTCGGCGGAGGCGGTCAGCCGCTCGGTGTAGACCATCTCCTGCACCTGGTAGCGCAGCGTCTGCTCGTTGTCGAACTCGAGGACGACGATGTCCCCGACCCGTACCCGGCGTTCGGCGCGCACCAGGATCATCTGACTGCGCAGCCGCGGCCGGCGCTCCGCGTACGCCTGGTGGTCGGTGGTGATGTCGGCGATGGTCAGCGCCATCGTGCGATCTCCTGTCCGGAAATGCTGGGATCCGTGAACGGGCGAGCGGTCCAGGAACGGCCGAGGGCCCACGGCGCGGGAGCGACGATACGGGCCGGGGTGGCGACGGGGACTACTGGCATCGCCCCGCCACCCCGGCCCGGTCGATCGAGAAACCCCGACGATCAGGCGTCGGCCGTCTCCTCGGCCGACAGCGCGTCGAGGGCCTTCTTGAACCGACCGGCGTGGGTCTTCTCCGCCCGGGCGAGGGTCGAGAACCAGTCCGCGATCTCCTCGAAGCCCTCCTCGCGGGCGGTCTTGGCGAAGCCGGGGTACATGGCAGTGAACTCGTAGGTCTCGCCGGCAACGGCGCTGACCAGGTTCTTCATGGTCGTGCCAAGGGGCTCGCCCGTCGCCGGGTCGCCGACCTCCGCGAGGAAATCCAGGTGCCCGAAGGCGTGCCCGGTCTCGCCCTCCGCGGTGTCGCGGAACAGCGAAGATGCGTCGGTCAGCCCCTCGATGTCGGCCCGGCGGGCGAAGTAGAGGTAACGCCGGTTCGCCTGGCTCTCGCCGGCAAACGCCTCCTTGAGGTTCTCGTGGGTCTTGGTGCCGTCAAGCTTCGGCATGAAGTGCTCCTTGTGGATGGGTGTTCACTATTGACCGGTCCTGTCCGCGCCGCGGGCCGGGCCGGAGCCGTTCGCCTGACAATCCGGGCACAGCCCCCGGAACTGCAGGTCGTACCCGGTGATGGCGAATCCCGAGCGGCACGCGATCTCCGCCATCATCCCGTCGGGGACGGGGTGATCAATGTCGACCGCCCGACGGCATCCGCCACAGACCACGTGGTCGTGACGACTCGTGTTGGCGTCGTACCGGGCCGCCGGGCCGCCGCCCAGGCGCAGCTCGATCGCTCGACCGGCGGACACCAGCAACGCCAGTGTGCGGTATACGGTCGCGCTGCCGATCCCCGGGGACACGGTCCGCACCCGTTCGTAGACCTCGGCCGCGGTCGGATGGTCGCGGGCCGCCGCCAGCACCGCCAGCACGGCCATCCGCTGCGAAGTGAGACGAAGATCGGTCTGGTTGTTCATAGGATCACGCCCGTCGTACGGCGGTGGAACGCCCCGGGCCGCCGGCGGCGGCGATCGAGGCGTCACGCGGTCCGGCCGGCATCAGGGTCCACCGATTGAGAACGAGTTTCAGTATCACTCCTGCGACGATCCGAAGGCAACCAGGGGTCTGTGATCCCGGCCCCACCCGGCCCGGCGAGGACCCGGCGGGCGACGCGACACGGGTCACGTCCGACGGTCCGCGGGAGGTAGCCTGCACGGGACAACTCTCACATGGCAGCGTCCACTTCCGAGGTGCCCGGATGTCCGGGGTACCTGGGAGCCCGAGGTGCCTGGAGGGCGGTCCGCAGTTCACCGCTGGCCGGCTCACCGCCGGTCGGCGATGGTCACCTCTCGCGAAAGGCCCGCGGACGACATGATCACCATCCTCGTCTACGCCGACCGAGCGGATGTGCGCGAACACGTCCGGAACGCGATCGGCCGTCTCCCCGCCGCTGGCCTCGGTCCGATTGAGTTCGTCGAGGCCGCCGACGCCCCCGAGGCGATCGGCGTGGTCGATCATCACGAGGCGGATCTGTGCATCTTCGACGCGGAGGCCACCCCCAGCGGCGGCATGGGGCTCTGCCGGCAGCTGAAGAACGAGGTCATCAACTGTCCGCCGACCATCCTGCTGGTCGCCCGCCCGGACGATCGCTGGCTCGCCACCTGGTCCCAGGCGGATGCGGTGGTCACCCATCCGATCGACCCGGGTCTGCTCACCGAGGCGGTCGTGACACTGCTGCGGGCGCGTGCCGGCGGCGCCGTGGCCCGTCAGCCGCTCACCGGCGCCCAGCTCGCCCACTGAGATCCAGGGCTTCCGAGATATGACCACCGTTAGCGCATCCCACTCCTACACCGGCCGCTCCCCCGTCGGCGCTCCCCCCGCCGGGGCTCTCCCGACCGTCGAGACGAGCTGGCCGGAGCTGATCGGGGCGTTGCTGGCGGGCGAGTCCCTGGACTCCGCGTGCACCGCCTGGGCGATGCACCAGATCATGGCGGGGGCCGCCTCGCCCGCGCAGGTGGCCGGGTTCGCGGTAGCGCTGCGGTCCAAAGGGGAGACGCCGGAGGAGATCGCCGGCCTGGTAGGGGCCATGCTGGCCAGTGCCACGCCCCTGAGCCTGTCCGAGCAGGTACGGGCCCGCGCCGTGGACACCTGCGGGACCGGCGGCGACCGTTCCCACACCGTGAACCTGTCGACGATGGCCGCGCTGGTCGTCGCCGGCGCGGGTGTGCCGGTGGTCAAGCACGGCAACCGGGCCGCGTCGTCATCCTGCGGCTCGGCGGACCTGCTCGCGGAGCTCGGTGTCGTGGTCGACCTGCCGCCAGCCGGCGTCGAGGCGTGCCTGGCTACGGCAGGCATCGCCTTCTGCTTCGCCCAGGTCTTCCACCCGGCGATGCGGCACGTCGGCGGGGTCCGGCGCGAGATCGGCGTGCCCACCGCGTTCAACATCCTCGGGCCGCTGAGCAACCCGGCCCGCCCCGGCGCGCAGGCGATCGGCGTCGCCGACGCGCGGCTCGCTCCCGTCGTCGCCGGGGTGCTGGCCGACCGGGGCACCCGGGCGCTGGTGTTCCGCGGCGACGACGGGCTCGACGAGCTCACCCCGGTGACGACGTCCGCCGTGTGGGTCGTCGCGGCCGGCGCCGGACAGCCGCGCCGCGAGCGGTTCGACCCCCGCGACGTCGGCATCCACGTCGCGGACCGCGCCGCGCTGCGCGGCGCGGACGCCCGTTACAACGCCGCCGTCACCCGGTCGGTGCTCGCCGATGAGCCCGGACCCGTCCGCGACGCGGTCCTGCTCGCCGCCGCCACCGCCCTGGTCGCCGCGGCCGGCCCCTCCGACGCCCCCGTCACCGAGCAGATCGGCGCCGCCCTGCCCCGGGCGGCCGAGGCGGTGGACTCCGGCGCCGCCCGGGCCGTCCTGGATCGCTGGGTGACCGCGAGCCAGGCCGCCGCCGCAGCGGTCGACACGGCGGTGGCCACGGCTCCCTGAGCGGGCCTTGGGAAGGGGGACCCCCCGACCCGGGCGGGATCAGTCCTCGGGCACCGGCGGGTGCCAGAAGTTCTCGAAGACCAGGCAGGTCACGAACACCACGACCAGAAGCGCACCGAGAACAATCAGCCAGACGCCGAAGACGAGGCCCATGGCCGCCGTCACCGAGCTGGCCCCGATGAAGAACGGGTAGTAGCTGCCCGGGGTGAAGTGCCCGAGCTCCCCCGCCCCGTCGGCGATCTCCGCATCCGGCAGGTCCTGCGGGCGCATGCCGATCCGCCGGCCAGTGAAGACCAGGTAGCCGCCGACGAGCAGGCCGAGCCCCGTGGTGAGGGTCAGCGCGGCCGTGCCGGTCGGGTCCTTCGACCAGAACCAGTACACCAGCGCGGCGGCCCCGGCGAACACCCCGAAGAAGTTGAAGATGATGCCTTCCACCTTCATGCCATGGCCGCCTTAACTGATCTCGGGAGTCGCGTGGTAGTCGACCCGGCCAATCGTGGCC
>NZ_CDWRCM010000026.1:0-9012 GCF_977927585.1 Frankia sp. CcWB2
CCGAGGGCTTGATCAATAATACCTCGATAACACACGCAGGTCCTGAGATGAAAGCCGATGCCTTGACGGCCATGTCCGAATCTTTCCTCTCTACTGGCGCTCCCACGCTGATGAGCTCGACATCTCACGCGATAAATGTCCACATAGATATTGATACACTCATCGGTTCAAGCCAAGAAAACAAGGGATCCCCCCTCCAGCAACATGAAGAAGGGCATGGGCTGAATACCCGAAGGTGTGACGTGAAGGACCACATCCCTGTTCTACCGAACGTCGTTCGAAGACTGTCTTGCGACAGCCTCCTTCGGACACTTATTATAGACTCCAAGGGAAACCCTCTCACGCTGGGTCGCACCCGCCGAAACCCGACCACGAGATTGCGGCTAGCAATTTATGCGCGCGACCGAGGAGTATGCCAGTATCCGGGTTGCCATCATACCCGCTGGCTCCAGATACATCACATGAAGGAATGGGCATCCGAAGGCGGAAACGCAGATCTTGACAATCTCGTTCTGATCTGTTCCCTTCATCATCGGACTATTCATGAAAGGCGGATTGTTCTGCAGCGCGGACGCGACGGTTCGATTGTCGCCCGCCATCGTGACGGAACGCTGACGCAGCAGGCACCGCGGCTGCATCCGGGTCTGGATCTGTTGGAGCTCCTCGGCGATAGTCCCTCAACCGCGCCAGCTGAGACCGTCCCGACAAGACAAGTAGCCTGGTTTACCCCTAGGAGGTATGGAAATGATCCAACTGTCTGCCTCGGCGTACCGCGACCCGATGTGGGGGGACACGAGAGCCGATGCTCAGCTACGAACGGGATGCCCGTAGGCTCCTAACCTTGTGAGCCCCATCCTCGCGCCCGGACGAGCTGGGAACTTCATCCGAGCCCTGTTCATCATCCTGCTGCTTGTGCTGCTGATGCGGACGGTGTATCTGATGTGGTTCTTCCACACCCCCGCGTGGACATCACGACCGGACGAGATCCGCTACTGCGGCGGATGGTACAAGCGTTCAGACGAGCTGGACATCACAGGAAGCCGTGCACGCCAGATGGCAGGTGGCAGCCTCAAGGAAGTCAGGCGGTCGCCGGTGTTCCGCCCGATCATGGCGTACCGTCCGACATCAGACTGTCCACGCTACCTCTTCGCCAGGGTTGGCAAGGACGTCTTCGTCATCTACCGCGCCGCCGACGACTGAGCCGGACCGGTCAGGGCCGGGCCGGTCAGAACGTAGACGCGGGCGTGTATGGACGTGCGCTGCTGCAGCGCGGCCCGTACAGCACGATGCAGGCCATCCTCCAGGTAGAGAGCTCCGCCCCACTCGACGACGTGAGGGAAGAGGTCACCGTAGAAGGTCGAGTCCTCATCGAGAAGAACATCGAGTGCGAGCACCCGCTTGGTGGTAACGAGCTGGTCGAGCCGAACCTGGCGAGGGGGAATGGCCGCCCAGTCCCGCTGGCCAAGGCCGTGCTCGGGGTACGGGCGACCGTCTCCGACCAATCTGAAGATCACCGGCACCTCCTCCTCGAGGGCGAGACATTCTCCGACCACGACAGCCTAGAATCCTCGCCCCCCCTATAAGACCCCGGTGGCCCCGCAGCATCGAGCCGCGTGGACACCCGGACCACGGCTGCAGGTCAGATGCCCGCAGCTGGCACCCCTTCTCTTGATCTCGCAGCAAGGCATGTTTAGGTAAGCCTAACCTTATATCGAGGAGCTTCCATGGACGACGTCGTGCTCTGCCTGCCTCCAGACGCCGGTCGACGCATCGACCTCACCACGTATGCGCTTGCCGAACCGGATCTGATCAGTACGTATTCACCTGATCCCACCTGATGCGACCGGTGACAAGATTGCCGGAGTGCAGGTGAGTGGACTGGACCCGAAACACAGGACGACGTCCATAATCAGTCGACCTTCGTGCCAAGGAGCGGCACGGCTCTCGGCGACCGGGCACGGATCAGCCGATCCGGCCGGATGAGCACGCAACCGTCGAGTAACGATCATCTACGAAGGTGGCTGAGCCTCGGAGCCACTCCCTCGGGGTGAACTCGCCGGCACGCCGCCGGCCGGCAGAAAATCCGCTGGACAGCCCACCTACTCTGGGTAGATGGAGTTCACCCAGTCCGACAAGCTCGCCGACGTCTGCTACGACGTCCGCGGGCCTGTCCTCGACGAAGCGACCCGGCTGGAAGCTGCGGGTTCGCGCATCCTCAAGCTGAACATCGGCAATCCCGCGCCGTTCGGCTTCTCCGCACCGCCGGAGGTACTCGAGGCCGTCGTGGCAAACCTTGCGGATGCACAGGGTTACAGCGACTCCAAGGGACTGCTCGCCGCCCGGGAAGCGGTCGTGCGCTATCACCTCCGTAAGGGGGTCACCGGCCTCGACCCCGGCGGGGTCTACCTCGGCAACGGCGTCTCCGAACTGATCATGATGTCGTTGCAGGCGTTGCTCAACAACGGCGACGAGGTGCTGCTCCCCGCGCCCGACTATCCACTGTGGACGGCCGTGGTCAGCCTGTGCGGCGGCCGGCCCGTGCACTACCTCTGCGACGAGTCCGCTGGCTGGGCGCCCGACCCCGACGACATCGCCGCCAAGGTCACCCCGCGGACACGAGCGATCGTCGTCATCAACCCAAATAACCCGACTGGTGCCGTCTACGACCGGCAGGTGCTGGAGAACATCGTCGAGGTCGCCCGCCGCCACCACCTGATGCTGCTGTCCGATGAGATCTACGACCGGATCCTCTACGACGACGCCGAGCACATCGCGACCGCGGCGCTCGCGCCGGACTTGGTCTGCATGACCTTCAACGGGCTGTCGAAGTCCTATCGGCTAGCCGGGTTCCGGGCCGGGTGGATGGTGATGTCCGGTCCGCGCGGCCACGCCTCGAGCTACATCGAGGGAGTGAACATCCTCGCGAACATGCGCCTGTGCGCCAACGCGCCCGGGCAGTTCGCCACGGTCGCCGCCCTCACGGAGGACGGCGGCGCCGGGGACCTCGTCTTGCCCGGCGGCCGGCTGCGCGAACAACGAGACACGGTCGTGAAGCTCCTCAACGACATCCCCGGGGTGTCGTGCGTCCCGCCGCGGGGGGCGCTGTACGCCTTCCCCCGACTGGACCCCGCCGTCTACCCGATCCGGGACGACGAGCGGTTCGTCCTCGATCTGCTGTTGGCCGAGAAGATCCTGCTCGTCCAGGGCAGCGGCTTCAACTGGCCGCATCCCGACCATGTCCGGATCGTGGCCCTGCCCGCGGTGGACGATCTCACGGACGCCATCGGCCGGATCGATCGCTTCCTGGCCTCCTACAAACACCCCTCCCAGCGACAGAACCCCTCCCAGTGACAGAACTGACGGAGCAATCGACACCATCGGGGAGGTTGTCCACAGGACACCAACGCCCTGTGGACAATCTGTGGAAAAACGGCGTGGCGACGTCCTGCTCGTGGGTCTGCTGGTCGCCGCCACGATCGGGGCGCAGATCGCGCTGCGAGCCCGGATAGATCGTCCGCTCTGGTACGACGAGCTGTGGCGCCCGCACTTCGCGGGGGAACCGTGGCCGACGTTCTGGTCGGAACTGACGGCGGCCAACACCCCGTCCTCGGTCGGCTCACTGGCGCTGACCCGACTGACCGGGACCATCCTCGGCTGGCACAGTTGGTCGCTCCGGCTCGTCGGAGCGGGAATCTGGCTACCGCTGCTCGCTGCGGGCGGCTTCCTGCTCGCGCGGCGGTTCACCGGCCGGGTGCCGGCCGTGGCCGCCGCGGTGACGGCCGCCCTCGCCGGCACCGTCGTCGACACCGGCACACAGCTCAAGCCCTACGTCCTCGATGCGGTGGTCACCTTCGCGGTGATCGCGCTGTGGATAGGACAGGCCACGCTCCCACGCCGGACCGCGGCCGGGGCGCTGGCGCTGCTGTCGCTGCCCGCGGTGTTTCTGCTGGTTCCCCTCGCTGGCTACGACCTGGTCCGCGCGGTGCCCCGACGCACCGTGGTACGCACCGCCGGACGGGTGGGCCCCGCCCTCCTCCTGGCCGGCGCCCACATGATGATCTTTGTGGCGCGCCAGTCCAGTCAACGGGCGAGCCATTTCTGGGACGATCACTTCCTCGCCGATCGAGGGATCCTTGGCGGCCTGCGGTTCACGCTCGAACAGACCGGCGCGATTCTCGGTGGCGCTCCGCCCGGGATCGACCGTTATGACCCCAATCTGGTGCACTCCCTCCTCGAGGGGCATCGCCTCCCGACGCTGCTCGTCGGGACGGCCACGGCGGTTGCGCTGGCGCTCGGAGTCCGGGTACTGCGCCGACGCCCCGACGGGATGATCCTTATCGTCGCCTTGATCGGCGCCGAACTGCTCCAGCTCGCGGCCAGCGCCGGACGCTACTGGCCCTTCGGGGCCTGTCGGACCAATCTGTTTCTGGTTCCGTTGCTCACCATCATCGTCGCGGTCGGCGTTGCAGACCTGGCCCGCACGGCCCGCCTGGCCCGCACGGCCCAGGCAGCCAGGCCGGTCGGGCCGGCGCGGCTTCCCGCGGCCGTCGGCCTGATCGCGCTGGCGGTGATGCCGGTCTGCGCGGTCGGCGGGACCATCACGCTGTGGGACGAACGCCACGATCCCCGTCCGATCGAGGCCATGGTCGACGCGACGATCGCCGCCCGCGCCGAGTATCGGGCGGGCGATCTCGTCATCGTCGGCGGCCGACTGGCGCGAGCGGGCTAGCTCTACGCCATGGACCTCAGCGACGACGCATCGCCCGGGGGACCGCCGATCGGGCCCCGGGTACCCCGATCGGCGACAACCTTCCTGAGCGTGATCGGGAAGGACGGCGCGGACGGCGCGATCCGCAGCCGCCCGCAACCGCCGGACCGGATCCTGCTGTTCATCCTCGCCTACGACCTCCGGGGCACGGCCGCCGAACTCGCGTCCCTGCGGCAGGCCGGATGGTGTGAGCAAGAGATCCGGACCTTTCCGCTCACCGGCACCCTGCACGGCCTCACCCGCTGCGCCCCGACGCCGCGGGGGGACTCGCAGTCGCCATCGGCTGTCCGATGAGAGCGGCCAGCGCCCCCCATTCCCGGTCACCGTCCGCCAACGACGACGCGATGCGCTGCTGCAGCACGCCGACCTGGATCCGGGTGCCGTCGAAGAGCTGCCCGCAGGACGCCGCAGCGGCGGCATAGTCCCTGCCGCCGGCATCGAACCGCGCCTGCGCGGCCGCGGTCGGCGGCACCGGCGCGGTCAGCGCCGCCTGCGTGTCGGTGCCGAGGGAGACGCAGACGGGCCGCAGGGAAGCGCCGTCCTGGGCGGCCAGATACGCTCGGGCCGCCGCGACGTCCGTGGCGACCCGGGTCCGCAGACCCTCGCTGCCGTGGTACCAGGAGGCCAGCTCGGCAGAGTCATTCGCAGTGGATGCAGAGCCGTTCGCGGTGGATGCAGAGCCGCCGGTGGTCGACGCGGGCAGCCCGGACGCCGAGTCCGCACCGCCTGTCAGGGTCGCCGCTCCCCCGCCAATCACCAGCACGATCGCGCCGAGAATGGCGAGCCGACTACCGAGGGGGTTCTGGAGCGGATCCGGTTCCCGCAACCACCCAGGTCGGCCGCTACGCCCCGCCATGCATCCCTCCGCCCTGGATCTGCTCTGGGCGAAGGTTATGCCTCGGAGCGTCGCAGATCACCGGTGGGTGCGGCCGTCAGCGTGCGGCCGTCAGCGGATCGCCGCCACGAGCTCGGGAATGGCAACGGGTGGCAGCGAGTTACCTCAGGACTTTCCTGCGATCAGGTCGCAAGCGCATTCACACCTCCGCCCAGCACATCCGGGATGAAAACCATTGTCAATAATGTTCAACGGACGCGTGCCCATTCCCGTCGCCAGGCACGCCCAGCGCGGCGAGGAGATGAGAAAGTGAGAACGTGGCCCGTACACCCCAAGAAGCTCACGGGTCCGAGCCGACCCCACGGCTGGTGCACGCCCCGGGCGGGACGGACGGCACAGTCGGGATGAGAGGCACGGACGGTAAGGGCGACACCGGCAACAGACTGAACCGACCAGACAGACTGAACGGCAGCGAAGGGAGCGACGTGAGCACCGCGGGGAACGACACCAGGTCGGCCGGCACGGGCCGGCCGGCCCGCGACCCCCGCAACCAGCGGGATGAGACGGCAGAGCGCCGTCCGGCGCCGAGCCGGGGGACGGCCGTGCGTGCCACCCGGCAGGGCGACGCCGTCTCCGCCGCGCTTGCCGAGACCGACGCCTTCACCAGCGCCCAGGATCTGCACGCCCGGCTACGGGCGCAGGGCGCCGCGGTCGGGCTCACGACGGTGTACCGCCATCTGCAGGTGCTGGCCGACCGCGGCGAGGTCGACATGATCCGCCGGGACGACGGTGAGACCGTCTACCGGCGCTGCGCCTCTGACGACCATCACCATCACCTCGTCTGCCGCTCCTGCGGCCGGACGGTGGAGATCGCGGGACCGGAGATCGAGGCGTGGACCGCCAAGGTTGCCAACGCCGAGGGATTCGTCGACGTCGTGCACACTGTGGAGATCTACGGCACCTGTGCCACCTGCGTGGCCCGACCGGCCACCTGAGCGAGGTTCCCGGCGGAGCAGGGGACGCACCGCGGGGCACAGTGCGCGCAGCCGTCGGTCAGGGTGCCGTCGCCGAGAGGCCGGTGCAGGCGCGCAGGGCGTTCCAGTCCGCCAGGGCCCGGGCTCCCGCGGCACCGGTCACCGGCTGGGGGGTGCCCCCCACGATCCGGGCGGGTAGCCAGGCAGCGGCCATGACCGCCCGGCCAGCGACGGTCAGTTCCAGCACCCCGGACTCGGTGTTCCGGCCGGCGCCGGAGGAATAGAACACAAAGTTCCTCAACCCGTAGCCGACGTACACTCCGTCGGAGGCCCATCTGGCGCCCAGCAGAACGTGGGCGTGGCTCCCGATGACGACGTCCGCGCCCGCGGCCGCCAGCCGGGGGAGCAGGGCGCGCTGTGCCTCGTTGGGGCACTGCTGCTGTTCAGTCCCCCAGTGCAGGAAGACGATGACCGTGTCCGCCTCGGCCCGCGCGGCTCGCACCAGCCGATCGACCTCCTTTGCCGATGCCAGGCCGGGTTTGTTCGGACCCGCCGTCCAGGCCGCGATCAACTCGTCGTCGAGCACCTGGGTGGCCCCGAGGACGGCGATACGCTGCCCCTTGACCGTCGTCATGTACGGGGCGTACGCGGCGGTGTCGTCCACGCCGATGCCGACGAGCGGAAAGTGCGCATCCCGGGCGTAACGCAGCGAATCCTGCAGGCCTTCGATGCCGTAGTCCATGCCATGGTTGTTGGCCATCGTGACGACGTCGATGCCGGCCGCCCGTACCGCGGTGAACGCGGTGGGCGAAGCCCGGAACACATACGCCTTCTGGGCTGCGGCGCCACGGTCCGTCACCGTCGTCTCCAGGTTCGCGATCGCGAGATCGGCCGCGGTCAGGGCCGCCGACATGGGTCCGATGGCCGTCCGCGGATCGGCGGCGAGCCGCTGACCGGGAGCACCCTCGAAGTGGATGTCGCCGCCGAAGGCGATGGTGACCGGCTGCCCCGTCGGCCGCCGCAGGCCGTCACCGACGGGTGCGGCTCCCGCGGTGGCCGCAGTGGCCCCGGCCGGGGGACCGGTGGTGGCGGAGGCACCGTCGGCGTGCGGCGTCGGCCTCGGACGGTCCTCGCCGTAGGGCACGGCACAGGCGACGAACATGAACCCGACGATGACGGCGACGCCACCGGCGACGGCCGTGCGCCCTCCTCTGCACCGAACGCACCGAGCACGCCGGCTGGCTGCACCCCGCTCCACGCCAGGCTCCCCCCTCCGTGACGACCACGCTACGACGAGCCACTCGCAAACCGGCCGCGTCCCGGCCGTTCCCATGATCCCGAGCTCGACCGCCGCGGTCCGTCCGACGTCAGAGTGCCGACAGCACCGGTGCCAGTTCGCGCCACTGCCGACGCGGCAGCCCACGGCGGTCGAAGTCAAGCACCTGCACGGCTACCTGATCGGCCCCGGCGTCGAGATGCTCCTTGATCCGCCCGAGCAGAACGTCCGCGTCCCCCCAGGGGACGATCGTGTCGACCAGGCGGTCCGAGCCCGAGCCGGCGAGATCGTCGTCGTCGAACCCGAAACGCCGCAGGTTCGCCGTGTAGTTCGGCAGCCGAAGATAGGACCCGGTGTGCCGGCAGGCGAGCTCACGGGCCTGTTCCGGATCGGTGTGCAGGACGAACGCCTGCTCGGGGACGAGCAGCTTGTCGGGCCCGAGGATGTCCCGGGCGGCAGCGGTGTGCTCGGGTGGCACAAAATAGGTGTGGGCGCCGTCGGCCCGGTCCCGGGCGAGGCCGAGCATCTTCGGACCGAGCGCGGCGAGCACCCGTGGCGGGACACCGGGCGGTGGCACGGCCCGGTACTGCTCGACCGCCATCCGGTCCATCTCGTCGAGGTACGCCGCCATCTGGGCGAGTGGGCGCGTGTAGGAGGCGCCCCGGATGTGCATCAGCTCGGCGTGGGACACCCCGAGTCCGAGCAGGAACCGGTCCGGGTACGCCTCGGCGAGGGCCAGCTGACCAGCGGTCATGGTGAGCGGGTTACGGGCGAGGATCTGCGCGATCCCGGTCGCGATCGTCATCCGGGAGGTGGCCTCGAGCGCCAGAGCGGCGGTGACCAACACCTCGCGCCCCTTGACCTCACCGGTCCACAACGTCGGATAACCGAGATCGTCGAGTTCTGCGATCGCCTCCCGGACGACCGCGGCCGGGGAGAAGTCGAACTGGCCACTCCAGATCCCCACCTTGCCGATCTCACGCCGGGCCGGCGGGCGGGTCATGTGCTGCGCACTCGTCACCGCGCAACCGTACCGAGCAGGAGCGATGGTCACTCGTCACGGCGGGACCGCCGGATCCGGTTGCCACTGTCCGTCCAAGGTCTATCGTTGGCGAGCGTGACGGAGCTCATGCAGCTGCTCACCCCGGCCGGCCACCGG
>NZ_CDWRCM010000026.1:9360-16913 GCF_977927585.1 Frankia sp. CcWB2
ATCACCACCGCGTCCACGACGACGGCAGCCGGGCCCGATGCGCCGGGGCCCGATCCCTCCAGAGCCCGCGCCGGCGGGGCGGGCGCCGCGGGAGCGGACCCGCCCCGGACAGCCGCCGATCTGGCCGCCCAGATCGCCGATCTGACCGACGACGACCTGTATGGGCTGTATCGGGACATGGTGTTCATCCGCCGGTTCGACGAAGAGGCGACCAGCCTGCAGCGCCAGGGCGAGCTGGGGCTGTGGGCAAGCCTGCGGGGCCAGGAGGCGGCCCAAGTCGGATCCGGCCGGGCGCTGAGGCCTGGCGACATGGCGTTCCCGTCGTACCGGGAACACGGGGTGGCCTGGTGCCGGGGAGTCAGGCCGAGGGAAATCCTGGCGATCTATCGCGGCACGACGCTCGGTGGCTGGGATCCGGACACTCACGGATGCGCCCTCTACTCGATCGTCGTGGGCTCGCAGGCGCTGCACGCCACCGGCTACGCGATGGGAATCGCCCGGGACGGCACCGACGACGCGGCCATTGCGTACTTCGGTGACGGGGCGTCGAGCGAGGGCGACGTCAGCGAGGCGTTCGGATGGGCGAGCGTGTTCGCGCCTCCGCTGGTGTTCTTCTGCCAGAACAACCAGTGGGCCATCTCAGCGCCCGCTCGGCGCCAGAGCCGAATCGAGATCGTCCACCGGGCCGCCGGCTTCGGCTTCCCGGGCGTGCGGGTGGACGGCAACGACGTGCTGGCGTGTCTCGCGGTGACCCGGTGGGCCCTGGCGACCGCGCGTGCCGGGCGTGGCCCGGTGCTGGTGGAGGCCGTGACCTACCGGATGAATCCGCACACCACGGCAGACGATCCCAGCCGCTACCGTCCGGAGAGTGAACTGGGCATGTGGCGTCGGCGTGATCCGTTGGACCGGATGCGCGCCCACCTGACAGCGCGGGGCCTGCTCACCGAGGAGAGTCTGCGGCAGCTGGCCATCGAGGTGGACGCCTTCGCGCACGAGCTGCGCGCGCAGTGCGTCGCGCTGCCGGATCCGATCCCGACCAGCCTGTTCGATCATGTGCAGGTGGCTGAGAATGAACTCGTGACGGCCCAGCGATCGGAGTTGGCGGCCATGTTCGACGTGGAGGGGCCCGGCGTGGAGGACGAGATGGGCGTGCTCGAGGGGAAACCGGTGACCAGCGGGGCTGTCGTTGCCGGGGAGCAACGCTCCGACGAGGTCGGTGAGCGGGTCGCCCGCGCCCCGGTCACCATGGCCAAGGCGTTGAACCTCGGGCTGCGTTCGGCGATGGCCGCCGATCCCAAGGTTCTGATCATGGGGGAGGACGTCGGCAAGCTCGGCGGGGTCTTCCGGGTGACCGACGGGCTGCAACAGGAATTCGGCGAGGCCAGGGTCATCGACACCCCGCTGGCCGAGTCGGCGATCGTCGGCACGGCGATCGGGCTGGCCATGCGCGGTTACCGGCCGGTCTGTGAGATCCAGTTCGATGGGTTCGTCTACCCCGCGTTCGACCAGATCGTCAGCCAACTCGCGAAGCTGCACTACCGGTCGGCCGGCCGGATCCGGCTGCCGGTAACGATCCGCATCCCCTTCGGCGGCGGGATCGGCGCCGTCGAGCATCACAGTGAGTCGCCGGAGGCGTACTTCTGCCACACTGCCGGCCTGAAGGTTGTCGCCTGCTCGAACCCGGTCGACGCCCATCACATGATCCAGCAGGCCATCCGGTCCGACGATCCGGTGATCTTCCTCGAACCGAAACGGCGGTACTGGGAGAAGGGCGTGGTCGACCCGCGCCCCCTCGCCGAACTGCCCGCGGACGAGCTCACCCAACTGCACGCCAGCCGGGTCGTGCGCACCGGCACGGACGCGACCCTCGTCGGCTATGGTCCCACCGTGCGGACCTGCCTCGACGCCGCCGAGATCAGCGCGGCGGACGACAGCCGGTCGCTGGAGGTCATCGACCTGCGGACGCTCTCGCCCCTGGACCTGGAACCCGTGCTCGACTCGGTACGCCGGACCGGCCGGCTGGCCGTGGTCCACGAGGCACCGTCCAACGTCTCGGTGTCGGCCGAGGTCGCCGCACGAGTGACGGAGCAGGCGTTTTACTCCCTGGAGGCGCCGGTCCTGCGGGTCACCGGTTTCGACACCCCGTATCCCCCGGCCCGCCTCGAAGACCACTACCTCCCCGACGTCGACCGCATCCTCGACGCCGTGGACCGTTCCTTCGCGTACTGAGCATCCTGAGAAGCATGAGGACCGACCAACCGGCTATCTGACTGGGGTTACCGTGACGCAGCGACAGTTCCGGCTCCCTGACCTCGGCGAAGGTCTGACCGAGGCGGACATCGTCCGGTGGCTTGCCCAGGTCGGGGACACCGTCACGGTGAACCAGCCCCTCGTCGAGGTCGAGACCGCGAAGGCGGTCGTCGAGGTCCCCAGCCCGTTCGCCGGGATCCTGGCCGAGATCCACGGCGCCGAGGGAACAACCCTCGCGGTCGGCGCACCCCTGCTGACCATCCAGACCGCCGACGCCGAACCCGACGGGACGGGTGGGAACGGGACGGGTGGGAACAGCCTGCCGACGTCCCGGGACGCTGGCAGCATCGAGCGCACCCCAGTCCTCGTGGGTTATGGGCCGAGGACGGCCGAGAGCCGCCGGCGCCGCCCTCGACGACCACCTATGCCAGCCGGTCCGGGGCACACAGCTGGTCCGGGGCTCGCCAAACCGCCGGTCCGCAAGCTCGCCCGTGACCTCGGCGTCGACCTCGCCTCCCTCGCCGGCACCGGCCCGGACGGCACGATCAGCCGGGCCGACGTCGAGGCCGCAGTGCGTGCCACCGCCCGTACCGCGCCCCTCGCGGCGCCGCCCACGCGCGATGCCCCGCCGATCGGCGTCGTCCCCGCCGGGGCCACCTTCTCCACCGAGACGCGTACCTGGCACGTGCCTGTCACCGGCATCCGGCGGTCGATGGCGCAGGCGATGGTCACCAGCGTCTCGGCCGCC
Organism: Frankia sp. CcWB2; assembly: GCF_977927585.1. Taxonomy (NCBI): domain Bacteria; kingdom Bacillati; phylum Actinomycetota; class Actinomycetes; order Frankiales; family Frankiaceae; genus Frankia; species Frankia sp. CcWB2. Next base: position 12,359 of record NZ_CDWRCM010000026.1, read on the forward strand.
CCGCACGTCACCGAGTTCCTCACCGTCGACGCGACGGCGACGATGGCCGCCCGGGACCGGATCGCGGCGCTGCCGGAGTTCACCGGAATCAAGATCACCGCATTGCTGTTCGTCGCCAGAGCCCTGCTCATCGCCGTTCGCCGACACCCGATGATCAACTCATCCTGGGTCGAGGACGCGGGCGGTGGCCGGCCGGGGAACGGTGGCCGGCCGGAGATACATGTGTACGACCGGGTGAACCTCGGCATCGCCGTGGCGGGCCCGCGTGGGCTCGTCGTGCCCACCATCCCGGACGCCGGCCGGCTCGACGTCGTCGGACTGGCTCACGCCCTGGCCGGCCTCACCACCGCGGCGAGGGCGGACCGGCTCAGCCCCGCGGATCTGCGCGGCGGCACGATCACCATCACCAACGTCGGCGTCCTCGGCGTCGACATCGGCACCCCGATCCTGAACCCGGGCGAAGCGGCGATCCTCGCCCTGGGCTCGATCCGACCGATGCCCTGGGTGCACGAGGGTCAGCTCACCGTGCGTACGGTGGTACAGCTGGCGCTCTCGTTCGACCATCGCATCGTCGACGGCGCGCTGGGCTCCGCGGTCCTCGCCGACGTGGGTGCCGTCCTCACTGATCCCACGGTGGCACTCGCCTGGTCCTGATCGGCTCATCGGATCCACCAGTTGACCACAAACGGGCACACTGCACGCAAGAGGGGCACACAACAGCCCAGATTCCGCTCCCTGGTACGGTTGCGCCTCTGACCGGCTTCCGGCACAAAGAGGTGGAACCATGACGCGAGTGGAGGCACTGCAGGCCGCGGACGAGTTCGTCGCCAAGGTTCTGACCTCCGCCAACTCCAGCGGCCGGTTCACCGGCACGCTCAACCTGGCTGAGCGGGTCGACCTCACCCTACGAGTGGCTCGGTTCCTACTCGAGGGTCAGTCCTCCTCGGACGCCGACGACATCCTCAAGCGGGACATGCGCAACGAGCTCGATCAGGCGTTCCCGCCGCTACGCACCTCCTGAACCGACCATCCCGGCTCGACCCCGCGGACGAGCGCCCGGTCCGGTTCCCTGGTCCGTCCCCACGGACCGCCCTGGGAACCGGACCGGGCGGTGGGCAGGCGGACCGGTGAAGGAGCACGGTTCAGTGAGGCGACACGGGGTGGTCCCCTTCGACGTGCACGTGGATGGCCGGCTGCCCGTCACCGGAGGTCGCCTCCGGGTGGCGTGAGGGGTTCAGCCGACGATCCTCCTCGGGGGCCAGTCCCAGCTCGCGCCGGTGCGGGGCCTCGAATGGGGCGGACGGGTCGACGATGATGCCGTCATCGAGCGGCATGAGCGCGGGCACGCCGTTCTCGGCCGACTCTTCGACGATCTTTCTGCGCCACTGGTCGCGGTACAGGGTGAGGCCGAGCCACGCACATCAGGATGATGCCCACGGCCGTGATGTCGAGCCCGGACGGTTCGGAGCGGACCGCGAAGGCGAGGATGGCGCCGAGGGCCAAGAGTAAAAGACTCAACGGGATTCCCATACCGGCCCATATACCCTGCCGCGACAAGAACGCAACCCCGCCCCGGCAACATCAGAACGCCTCCTCCGGCAGTTCCATGAGCCCGAGGCCGGTGGACTCCAGCGATACCCGGCGCGCCGTCAACTCCGGTAGCACATTGGCCGCGAACCAGCGCGCGGCGGCCACCTTGCCCTGGTAAAAGGCGGCGTCCCGAGCGGACCGGGCCCCGGCGGATGCCGGAGAATCCTGGGTTCGCAGGGCTACCTCGGCGCCGCGCAGGAGCAGCCATCCGATGATCAGGTCGCCGAGGCTCATCAGCAGCCTCGTCGTATTCAGGCCGACCTTGTAGATCGCGGCGGCATCCTCGGCGGCGCCGGTGAGGAACCCGACCAGCGAATTCACCATGCTCTGGACGTCATCGAGAGCCACCCCCAGCGCCTCCCGCTCCGCCCGCAGCGCGCCGTTGCCGGCCTCCCCCTTCACGAACGTCTGGATCTCGCCCAGTACGGAGGTCAGCGCCTGCCCCTGGTCCCGGACGATCTTCCGGAAAAACAGGTCCTGGCCCTGGATCGACGTGGTGCCCTCGTAGAGAGTGTCGATCTTGGCATCGCGGATGTACTGCTCGATCGGATAGTCCTGCAGGTACCCGGAACCACCGAGGATCTGCAGTGAAGAGGCGAGCAGCTCGTAGGACCGTTCGGAGCCGACCCCCTTGACGATCGGGAGCAGCAGGTCGTTGATGCGTTCGGCGAGCTCGTCGGTCTCCCCCCGCTCGCCGGCCAGCGCAACCCGGTCCTGGAACGTCGCGGTGTAGAGCATCAGCGAACGCATGCCCTCCGCATACACCTTCTGCATCATCAGCATCCGGCGGACATCCGGGTGATGGATGATCGTGACACGCGGTGCCGTCTTGTCCGACGCGCGGGCCAGGTCCGCACCCTGGACGCGGGTGCGGGCGAACTCGAGCGCGTTGAGATATCCGGTGGACAGCGTGGCGATGGCCTTGCTGCCCACCATCATCCGGGCGTACTCGATCACCTGGAACATCTGGGCGATGCCCTCGTGGACGTCACCGACCAGCCAGCCGACCGCCGGCGCCCGCTCACCGAACCGCAGCTCGCAGGTGGCGGAGACCTTCAGGCCCATCTTTTTCTCGATGTTCGTCACGTAGACGCCGTTGCGGGCGCCGGGCGCGCCGGTCCGCGGATCGGGCATGAACTTCGGCACCACGAACATCGACAGGCCCTTGGTCCCCGGGCCGTGCCCCTCCGGCCGGGCGAGCACGAGATGGATGATGTTCTCCGGGACATCCCAGTCCCCATTGGTGATGAACCGCTTCACGCCCTCGATGTGCCAGGTGCCGTCGGGCTGCTCGATCGCCCTGGTACGACCGGCCCCGACGTCGGAACCCGCGTCCGGCTCGGTGAGCACCATCGTCGCGCCCCAGTGCCGTTCAATGGCGAACTCTGCGAGCTGGCGCTGCCATTCGTTGCCGAGCCGGTGCAGGATCGCTGCGAACGTCGGGCCGGCCATGTACATGAAGATGGCCGGGTTCGCTCCGAGCAGCAGCTCCGAGGCCGCCCACGCGACGGTCGGGGACGCACCCAGTCCGCCCAGGTGCGGCGGAAGGTAGAGCCGCCACCACTCACCGTCCAGAACGGCCTGGTAGGACTTCTTGAACGACTCCGGCAGGGTCACCGATCCGGTCGCCGGATCCAGGGTCGGCGGATGACGGTCGGCGTCGGTGAAGGACTCGGCAACGGGTCCGGAGGCGAGGTGGTCGAGCTCGGCCAGCACCTCGCGCGCGGTCTCGGCGTCCATCTCCCCGAAGGGACCGGTGCCGAGCGTGCGATCGATCCCGAACACCTCGAACAGGTTGAACTCGATGTCTCGCAGATTGCTCCGGTAGTGGCCCATCAACGGCTCCTTCCCGGGACCGCCGGACATCGTGATCAGCCGATGCCGGCTAGCTACTCGTGAGTACGTTGTTCCCATGCTACTCACGAGTAACCCGTTGACAAGAGCGGCGGCTGGGAAGAAGTCGTCGCGATCCAACTTTTCTCCGACAAACGGGGAAGACCCGAGGCCGGGCACGTCTACTCTTGCCACTCATGCGCGACCCGGCCACCCAGGAGGTACGGCTCGCGGTCGTCATGACCGGTGGCGCGAGCCTCGCCGTCTGGATGGGCGGGGTCGCCACCGAGATCAACCTTGCGACCAGCCCGGACCGTGACCGGGCCGACGAAGCGGACGCTGCCGTCGCCGCCCGTTACGCCCGGCTGGCAGCCATCCTCGACGTCGAGGTCAGTGTGGACGTACTCGCCGGCACCTCGGCCGGTGGCATCAACGCCGCCATGCTGGGCTACGCGAACACCCACCACGCCGATCTCACCCCGCTGCGGGACCTGTGGCTGTCCCTCGGCTCGCTTGACGCGCTCATGCGCACCCCCCACGAAAAGACGTATCCTTCGCTACTGCACGGGGACACCGCCGTGCTGCCCGCGCTGCACACCGCCCTGGCAGCGGTGGGGGAGACGGCCCGCCCCAACCGGGCCGGCGCGGACCGCCCGACATCGGTCTTCATCACCACGACGATCATGCGCGGCGAGGTCGCCGAGCACGCCGACTCACTCGGCGGCACCATGTGCGACGTCGACCACCGGGGCCTGTTCGCCTTCGGCACGCAGGACCTGACCGACCCTGGCGCGGTCCCCCGTCTCGCCCTGGCCGCACGGGCCAGTTCCGCCTTTCCGGGCGCCTTCGAGCCGGCCTACGTGCCGGTGGGGCACGCCGTCGATGCCGCGCACCCGGACATGGCCCGCTACGTCAACGCCTCCCGCGGATTCCACGCCTCGGACGGCGGGATTCTGGTCAACCGCCCGATCGGACCGGCGCTGGCGGCCATCTTCGACCGGCCCGCCGAGCGCCAGGTCCGTCGCGTGCTCGCCTACGTCGTGCCCTCGCCGCGGATGCCGGTACCGATGACGGATCCGGCGGCACCGATGAATCCGGCGGCACCGACCATGCCACCCGTGCCGCCCACACC
>NZ_CDWRCM010000026.1:17229-20465 GCF_977927585.1 Frankia sp. CcWB2
ACCCATGCCGCCCACACCGCCCGCGGTGATCCCCACCCTCCTCCAGGTGCTCGGCGCGGCGCTGAACCAGTCGATCGGTACAGATCTGGCGACGCTGCGCGACCATAACAGCGCCGTACGCGGTACGCGGGCGAACCGACGACGGCTGCTGCGCCTCGCCCCGGCCGGTGGGCCCCGGTTAGCGGACGAGAGCGTCTATGACGCCTACCGCCGCAGCCTGGCAGAGGAGACCGCCCCACCGGTGATCGAGGCGTTGCTGCGCGTCCTCGGTGGTCGGTTCGACCTGCCCCGTCCCCCGGACACCGACGCGCTGCGCACCGACGCGGCCGGACCCGTCCGGATGACGAACGCCGCGGTCAACGCCGTGGTCCAGATGCTTCCCGACCGGCTGCCGACCACGGCCGACCTCGCCGACCTGTGGCGGCTGGGCCGGCCCGCGCTCGACGCCGCCAAGGGCCTGCTGATCAACACGATCAACGAAGGGTACGTCCTCTCCCCCGAGCCGGCGGACCGGATCCGACTCGCCCGGCTCGCGGCGGCCGTGCACGGCGCCTCGCGCGCCACCATCCGGAACACCGGCACCGCAGGCACTGCGGGCACCGCGGCCCTGCGACCCGGCGTCTTCACGACGGTCGGCGAGACCCTCGGTGCGATGGCCGGGGCACCGCTGCTCGACGTCATCGCCGAGGCGGCCCGCCGCTGGTTGCGGACCGACCCGGAGGGCGACGCGGGGCAGGACGAGCTCACCGATCTCGTGGACCGGCGGTCCCCCGCGGCCCCGCCTCCGGCGGGACCAGAGACCAGGCCCGAGGGTCTCAGTCTCGGCCAGCGCCGGGCGGTGGCGGCCCGGACCCTCGCGGACTTCGTCGGGTACCTCCCGTCGACTCCCGCGGACGCCCTGATCGCCGTGCACCTGGTCGAGCGGAGCACCGGCGCCGCGGTCCTCGATCAACCGGTTGAGCTCGTCCAGATCAGCGCGGATCTACCGAACCGCCTCGATCCCGCCCGCGCGCTGGCCGAGGAGAAGGTCACAGGCCTGCAGCTGGGAAACTTCGGCGCCTTCGCGAAGTCCTCGTGGCGGGCCAACGACTGGATGTGGGGACGGCTGGACGGTGCGGGCTGGCTGGTCCGGATCATGCTGGATCCACGCCGGCTCATGATCCGCCGGGACACCGCCATCCCCGCCGTCCCCGCCGGTCACGCCCGTGCCGCGGCGCTGGCCCGCCGGGGCTGGCTGGTGGATCTGGTCGACGATCTCACCGAGGTGGCCGGCAGCCCGGCGCCACGGGAGGTACTCGACGAGCTTGGCTTTCTGACCGATCCGGACGCCCCCGTGCCGCCGAACCTGCCGGTCACGGCGACCTGGGTCGCCGCCGGCCTCCAACGGGACATCGCGGCCAAGGAGCTGGTGGGGGTCGCCGAGGCGGTGCGGCGCGACAACGAGGCCGGGGTCGATCCGCGGCCCACCGCCGACTTCCTCGCCGCCGTCGACCGGGCCCTGACCGCGGAACCAACCCGGCCCGGAACGACGACCGGACCGGGGGCCTCGGCGGCACCGGAAGCGACGGGCCCCCCGAACCTGGACGAGCCGCGCGGCGCCAAGGTCATCTCGCTGGCCGCGGCCGCGGCCGCCAGGGTCGCCGCGGGACGGACCGGTGCCCATCGGCCGGTCGGCGTCGACAGTTCGGCTCTGGCGCGCCGACCGCCCCGGCCACCCGGGCTCAGCGGCGTCCCCGTCACGCCCGGCGCGCTGCCCCCGCGAGCGGTGGACGAGGTGCTCGAGGCCTGCCGCGTCTCGGACGAACGCATCACCGACGCGGCGCAGGGCCCGATTCTGGTGACCGCCCTGGCCCAGATCGTGGCGGTGGTCGTCGCCTGGGCGGCATCGACCCGCCGGCTGCCACGGCCCCTGCGACCGGTCGCCTTCCTCGCCCGGGCCGTCACCCGTCTCGCCTTCGAGATGATCCGGGATGTCACGCACGGCCGGCGGCGGATGACGATCGCGGTGGGAACAGCGATGGTCGGCCTCGGTACGGCCGGCGGGCTGACCGGTTCGGGCATCCTCGGCGGCCTGGGGATCGTCGTCGGCCTGATCGGCCTGCTGATGATCGGACTGACCGGCTGGCGGCACCTGCCCGGAGGACTGGCGGTCGTGGGAGCCGGGCTCATCGCGGTGTTCGCGGCGGCCGGTGCCGTTCCGGTGATCCATGACCGGCTCTTCCCCTGGCTACACGACGACGTCGTGCCATACCTGGCCGATCATCCGTGGGCATGGGCGACCGTCTTCGGAGCCCTGGTGCTGCCGGCTCTCTGGTCCGTCGCCGAGGCCCTCACCACCCGCCGGGCCCGCCGCAACGGCTGATCATCCCGGTAGGCACGGCCCGGCGGTCCGCGCCACCGGCACCGGTGGCTCGGTGACGTGGTGACCCGGTTCAGGAGATGTCGGACCAGGTCAGGGTGCCCGTCGGGTCTCGAAGGCAGGACACCGGGCGGCCGGCGGAGTCCTGGACGATGCGCCCGACGTCCTCGGGGTCACAGTTCCCGCCCTCATCCGGCCGGGTCACGAGAGCCGGGGCGGGTGGCTCCGTGGACCATCGACCAATGCCGGCCGGGCCGGTCCCGCCGACGGGCGCGCAGAACAGCACAAGGCCGTTCACGGCGGTCGCGGGCGAGGTGTCCTCGGTGGGGGAACAGGCCTCTCCGACGAAGACGGAGGATGCTTGCGGAGTCGGCACCGGCGGTGACGCGACACCATCCGGGGCGGCGGAGGTTCCGGAGGGGCCCGGCGCCCGCGAGACGCCAGGCGTCGCAGCCGCGGCGGAGGCCCCGGGCGTGCCCGGGCCGCCCGGGTCCTGAGACGACGCACTCGGCATGACCACCGAGCCCGGCCGGGCGGCCGAGCCGCCGGACCCGCTCGACCCCGGATCCGAGCATCCGACGACCAGCGCGAGCAGCAGCCCCCCGGCCACGCTCAGGCCGAGACGGCCACGGCCTCGAAGACCACGGCCTCGAAGACCGCCACACACGGCGCACCTCCCGTCGCACCTCGGGAGCCGGAGTCATACCCCGGTCCAGGCCGCCCGATCTCAAGACCTGCGTTCCAGCTTAGGTAGCCTGCCGCTCACACCGTGGTCACTTGCCCGAACTGGGAGATCCGATCGTCCGCCGCCACGGGAACCAGCGTCCCGTCGGCCTCCATCTCCGCCGCGACCTGGGCCAGCCGAACGGCGGGCCGC
>NZ_CDWRCM010000026.1:20554-24440 GCF_977927585.1 Frankia sp. CcWB2
CGGCAGCGGCGCGGTGCCCGCCTGGGTCCCGAGCTCCACCCAGCCGACCAGCGCCTCGTCCGACGTCAGCCCGAACGCCTCCCGGACCTCGGCGCTGCCCTGCATCGGCACCGACTTCCAGGCCGAGGCGACGCCGAGCGCGTGCGCGGCCAGGCAGATGTTCTGCGCCGCCGCCGCGGCCGAGGCGTCCTGCTCGGCGACCGGAACCTTCGAACCGACGTGGGAGGCGACGACGGCGATGAGCGCCGGGGAACGGGTGGCCTTGCCGGCGGTCTTGCGGATGACCGGCTCGGGCAACCCGCCGACGGTCTCGGCGGCCCGCTTGATCGCCGCCGCCAGGGTGGCGCGAGCATCGCCCCGCACGACCACGAAGCGCCAGGGCCGCAGCATCTTGTGATCCGGCGCCGTGGTGGCGGCACTAAGTATGATCATAATCTGCTCCGCCGTCGGACCGGGTTCGACGAGCCGGGTCGCTGTACGGCGCGTCATCAGGCAGGCGAGAGCGTCCATGAAAACTCCTTGGGGGATCGCGGTTCGGGGAACCCGGGAAGTACCGGTCTCCCGGCCGGCGACCGCGACCCGGCCGGCGGTGACAGCCGCCGGTGGATCTGGAACAGCGACAGGTTACCGTAGAGATTGCCCCGCTCGAACCTCCGCCGGGAGGCTCTCGTCACCGCCGTCGTTGAAATAGACCATCTGGCCAAGCGATACGGGTCCCAGCGCGCCGTCCGGGACGTGAGTTTCACGGTGCGGGAAGGGAACATCACCGGTTTTCTGGGGCCGAACGGCCCCGGCAAGACAACGACGCCGCGCATCCTGCTGGGTCTGGTCACCCCTGGTTGCTGGCTCTGGTCACCCCTGGCTCCGGCAGCGTGGTGGTCTTTGGTGGCTGCGGGGCGGTCGAGGTGAACGCGGGCGGCTGGGGAGTAGTCGGCTGGGGAGTGTTGGCCCAGGTGGCGGCGCTCCTCGCGGTGCGGCGGGAGCTGCCGTCATGACCGCGCCAAGCCGGCCGTCGGCGGATGAACCGCCCGGGTCGCGCCGTCCCGGCCGGGACTCGACGGTGGCACCGGCGTGGGACGGGTCACCTCAGGCGACTCGGGTACGCACATCCCCCACCGCCTCGGGTCGCGATCGGCCTACCATCCGGCATATGGTGCCGTGCCCGACCTGCGCGGAGGACAACCCCGAGCGGGCGCGCTTCTGCTCCGGATGTGGGAATCCCCTTCCCACCCCGGGGAGCGGCGCCCGGAAAACCGTGACGATCATGTTCGTGGACATCACCGGGTCCACCGACATCGGCGAGAGAATCGACTCCGAACCGCTGCAGCAGGTCATGTGGCGGTTCTTCACCACCGTCCGTGAAGTGATCTACACCCACGGCGGGTCGGTCGAGAAGTTCATTGGCGACGCCGTCTTCGCCGTCTTCGGCATTCCCGTGCTGCACGAGGACGACGCGCTGCGCGCGGGTCGCGCCGCCCTCGACATCCGGGCGGCGATGGAGGCGCTCAACGCCGACCTGCAGCGCGAGTGGGGCCTGAAACTGCGGGTGCGGATCGGGATCAACACCGGCGAGGTGACCGTCGCCGGCGGTGGCGTCACCGGCGATCCGGTGAACGTCGCCTCCCGGCTGGAACACGCCGCTCCCCCTGACGAGATCCTCATCGGGGACACCACCTACCGCTTCATCCGGCACAGCGTCACGGTGAGCCCGCTCGGCCCCTTGGTCGTCCAGGGCAAGCGCGACCCGCTGCGGGTGCACCGATTGATCGGGCTGGTCGACCCGACCGCGGGTCCCGGCAGCCGGGCCCCGACCCACGGCTTCACCGCCCCGGTCATCGGGCGTAACCGGGAACGCCGCCGGCTGCAGGACGCCTTCGAGGCCGTGGTCGAGGAACGCACCTGCCACCTGTTCACCGTGCTGGGCCCGGCGGGCATCGGCAAGTCCCGGATGGTCGGCGAGTTCTGCGCGGCCATGGCGAACCGGGCGACCGTGCTCACCGGGCGTTGCCTGTCCTACGGCGAGGGCATCGCCTACTGGCCGCTGATGGAGATGGTGCGCCAGGCCACCGGTCTGTCCGCCGACGAGAGCGCCCCGGACGGGCGGCGTCGGCTGCGGGAACTGCTCGACGGTGTCACCCAGGCGGCGGAGATCGTCGAGGCGCTCGCGCCCCTGGTGGGGCTGGGCGGCGCGGAACTCGGTCCGCAGGAGAGCTTCTGGGCCGTCCGGTCCTTCTTCCAGGCGCTGGCGGCCCGACGCCCGCTGATCCTGTGGTTCGACGACGTGCACTGGGCCGAGCCGACCCTGCTCGACCTGCTGGAGAACATCGCCGACTGGTCCCGCGACGCCCTCATCATGCTGCTGTGCCTGGCCCGCCCGGAACTGCTGGAGGAGCGGCGGGACTGGGGAGGCGGCAAACTCAACGCCACCTCGATGCTGCTGGCGCCGCTGACCGAGGCACGCTGCCAGCGCCTGATCCGCACCCTGATGGGCTCCGACGACCTCGACCCGGCCCTCGTCTCCCGGATCACTACCTCCGCGGCCGGCAACCCACTGTTCGTCGAGCAGATGGTGGCGGCCCTCGTCGACGACGGCCTGCTGCGCCGGGAGGGCAGCCGGTGGATCGCCACCGGCAGCCTGCGCAACGTGACGGTGCCGCCGACCATCTCGTCCCTGCTCGCGGCCCGGCTCGACCGGCTCGACCCGCCCGAACGGCGGGTCCTTGAACGCGCCGCCATCGTGGGGGAACGCTTCTACCTCGACGCCGTCATCGACCTGTCGGACCCGAACGAACAGCCGATGGTCGCCGCCCACTGCCTGAGCCTGGTCCGCAAGGAACTGGTGCATCCGGACCGGTCCGACCTGCCCGGCGTCGAGGCGTTCCGGTTCCTGCACGTGCTGCTGCGCGACTGCGCCTACCAGTCCACCGCCAAACGGCAGCGCGCCGATCTGCACCAGCGGTTCGCCCAGTGGCTGCAGACCCGGCTGGAGGGCGGCCCCGGTGAGCACGACGAACTGGTCGGCTACCACCTGGAGCAGGCGTTCCGTTACCGGGTGGAGATCGGGCAGCGCGACACCGAGACGGTCGAGCTGGGCCGATCCGCGGCGACCTGTCTGATCGAGGCGGCGGACCGGGTGCGCCAGGGCGACGAGACCGGCGCGGCCCAGCTGCTCAAGCGGGCCATCACCCTGCTGCCCGAGACGGACCCGCTGCGGCTACGGGCCGAGATCGACCTCGGCTGGGCGCTGTACTCGTTCGGCCGGCTCTCCGACGCCGAGCGCATCCTGCGCCAGGTGACCGAGCGGGCCCGGCGCGCCGGGGAGGAGGGCCTGCGGGCCCACGCCCGGCTCGCGTACCTGCGGGTGCTGTTCTCCACCGATCCGGAGGGCCTGGTCGCCAGGACGCTGACCGAAGCCGCGGCGTGCCTGACCAACTTCGTGCAGGCCGGCGACGAGGTCGGCGCGGCGCTCGCCTGCCGCAGCCAGGCCAACGCCTACCTGGCGGCCGGGCAGTTCGCCGCGGCCGAGCGGGCGATGGAGAACGCCGTCCGGCATGCGGAAGAGTCCGGCGTGCCCCGGGCCGCGCAGTCGCTGCGCCGGGAGCTCACCATGCTCATGAGCTGGGGGCCCCGGCCAGTCGCCGTCGGGATCACCCGGGCAAACGAGGCCCTCGACGCCGCTGACGACGACCGGGCTCTGCGTCGGGCCGTGCTCGCCCAGCTCGCGGTCCTCACTGCCATGTCGGGGGATCTGGAGGGCGCGCAGATCCATCTCAAGGCGACCGAGGAGATCGTTCACGACCTGCGCGCCCCTCGGGTCGACCCCTTTCATGGCGGGTTCGTCGTGGCCCGGGTGGCACTGCTCGCCGACGAGCTGGCAGTCGCCGAG
>NZ_CDWRCM010000026.1:24704-26335 GCF_977927585.1 Frankia sp. CcWB2
GGGAGCTGCGGCGAAGCTGCCGGCAGCTGTCCCGGATGGGGGAACGCGCGTTCCTGGCCAACCGGGCCGCGGCACTCGCCGACGTTCTCGTCCGGCTCGGCAAGGTCGACGACGCGGGCAAGTACGTCACCCGGTGTCGGGACGCCGCCGCCGCCGACCAGCTACCGGCCCAGGCCGGATGGTGCGGGGTCCACGCGAAGCTCTTGGCGCTGCGCGGCCGCGATGCCGAGGCCCTCCGGTTCGCCGACACCGCCGTCGATCTCGCCAGCCGCACCGACGACACCGACGGCCAGGGACACGCGCTGCTGTCCCGCGCCGAGGTGCTCTACCGGGCCGGCCGCAAGGACGACGCCGCCGAGAGCCTGGAAGCTGGCATCACCCGGTATCTGCACCGGGGCAACGTCGCCGCGGCAAACCTCGGCCGCCGGCTGTTCGGCACGCTCGACGACCCCCCGCCAGGGACGGGAGGCCCCTCGCCGGGAACGGGATAGCGGGGCGGCCCGCGCCCGCACGCTCAGCGCAGCAGTCCGCGCAGCCGCGCCTGTTCCTGCAACCAGTACATCTCCTGCGCCCACAACCGCAGCCGCTCGACGGCGGCGAGCTCGCCGGCCAGAGCCTGCGCCACGGACGGCCGGCTCAGCACCTCAACGCCGAGGGGCGCCCACTGCCAGTCGGCCTCCTCCTCGCAGGCTCGCTGGTAGGCGGCCCGCCGCAGGGCTATCTCGGCAAGGGCGAAATCGACCTGCTCGGAGAGCAGGTCGAGACGCGCAAACAGGTCCGCGTCACGAACCCACGGACGGCCGCTATAAGCGGGCAATGGAACGGGCCGCGCAGACATATTGGGGGAAGGGTACGAGCCCGCGGACACCGGGAACAACACGCATCCCGGAACAGACCCCTGAGCTGCGGTTTATTCTTCCACCCGGCCGGAATCGGCGACCCCCTCGGGGAGAACCCGGTGGACACCCGAGTCGGGTGAGACGACGGTCGGGACGTGAGCAACGGAGGTCCGAGGGTAACGCCTACGGTACGGCGTCCATGGTGCCGATCAGATCCGTAAGCCAGCCTGGGGGTCTTTCGGTGAGTCTCACACCACCCGTCCTGCTGATGGTGCTCGGTTTTCCACTCTTCGTGATGGCGGGGATGCTCATGATGGGCGGGATCGAGAAACGTCTGATCGGCTCCCGCGGGTTGCTCTCCCTGGTCACCGAGGACGGCACCGCCTCGGTGGGCGACTCCGGACCATCCGGTGCACGACCGTCACCCAGCGCACCCGCCACCCTCAGCGCACCCGCGTCATCGGGCGATCGGACGTCACCGCTCATCAGCTGAGCCGTCTCCCAGCCCGCGGGGTGCGGACAGGTGAGGCGGCGGTCAGCGGCGGCGGGATCCCCCGCCGACCCGCAGTCGACCGTCGAGACCGGCCTCCCGCAACAACGCGGCGAACGCCGGCGTGGGTGCCTGGATCTCCAGACGTGAGTGCACCCGGCGGAGCAGCAGATCGGCGCGGAGCAGAGCGGCGAGCCCCGGGATGTCGATCGAGCGCAGGCCCGCGACATCCACCGTGACCGTCCCCCCGCCCCGGCCGAGATGCTCGCCGATCTGCTCACGGAACCGGAGCCGCCCGGCAG
>NZ_CDWRCM010000026.1:26905-29844 GCF_977927585.1 Frankia sp. CcWB2
GTCGAGTTCCCCGGCGAGTTCGATGAGCACGTCCTCGCCTGTCCGCTGCACGGACATCCGCAAGGCTCCAGCATCCACCCGCATGACTTCCACCCCCCGATGTCGTCACTGCGTGGGGTCACCCCCCGATCAGTTACGCAGAGTAACATGCCTCGGTTGGCTGGATCCCCGGCGGACGTCAGCCGGCGCGCAGACGCTTGATCAGAGCGTTTGTCGAGCTATCATGCCCCAGCTCCGGTTCCTGCTCGGACCCGAATTCCGGAATGATCCGACCGGCCAGCACCTTGCCGAGCTCCACGCCCCACTGGTCGAAACTGTTGATCCCCCAGATGACACCCTGGGTGAACACCTTGTGCTCGTACAGTGCGATCAGCTGACCGAGGGTGAACGGAGTCAGCTGCTGGGCGAGCAGGGTGTTCGAGGGTCGATTACCCGGGAAGGTCCGATGTGCAACGAGGCCCGGCGCGACACCCTCGGCGGCCACCTCCGCGGCTGTCCGGCCGAACGCGAGGGCCTCCGTCTGCGCCAGGAAGTTGGCCAGCAGCAGGGCATGCTGGTCCACCCCGGCGCCGTCCGCCGTGCCCACCCCGGGATGGTTCGGCCGCACGAAGCCGATGAAATCAGCCGGGACGATCGTCGTCCCCTGGTGTAGGAGCTGATAGTACGCATGCTGTCCGTTCGTGCCGGGAGTCCCCCAGACGATCGGTCCGGTCGGCGTCGGCACGGGCCGCCCGGTGAGATCGACCGACTTCCCGTTGCTCTCCATGTCCAGCTGCTGGAGATAAGCCGGGAATCGGCCCAGGTAGTGGCTGTAGGGCAGCACCGCGTGCGTCGCGGTACCGAAGAAGTCGCGGTACCACAGGCCGATCAGGCCGAGCAGAACCGGAAGGTTCCGCTCGAACGGAGCCGTCCGGAAGTGCGTGTCCATGGCGGCGAAACCGGCGAGGAACTCCCGGAAGTTCGGCGGCCCGATCGCGATCATCAGCGAGAGGCCGATCGCGGAGTCCACCGAGTACCGGCCGCCCACCCAGTCCCAGAACTCGAACATGTTCTCGGTGTCGATACCGAACTCGGCGACCTTCTCGGCATTCGTGGAGACCGCGACGAAATGCCGGGAAACGGCGTCCTCGCCGAGCAGGCCGGTGAGCCAGGACCGCGCGGCCCGCGCATTGGAGATCGTTTCCAGGGTGGTGAACGTCTTGGACGAGACGATGAACAGGGTGCTGGCCGGATCGAGATCGGCGGTGGCCTCCCAGATGTCGGTGGGGTCGACGTTGGAGACGAACCGGACTTCGATCGACCGGTCGGCATAGTCGCGCAGGGCGTCGTAGGCCATGGCGGGTCCCAGGTCGGAGCCGCCGATGCCGATGTTGACCACCGTCCGGATCCGCTCACCGGTGGCACCCAGCCATTCTCCCGACCGCACCCGGTCGGCGAATCGGGACATCGCGTCGAGCACCCGATGCACGTCGGGGACGACGTCGGCGCCATCCACCTCGATCCGGGTGCCGGCCGGGGCGCGCAACGCCACGTGCAACACCGGTCGGTTCTCGGTGACGTTGATCCTCTCGCCCTGGAACATCGCCTCGATCCGGTCCGCCAGCCCGGCGCGCCGGGCCAGCGCGGTCAGCAACTCGACGGTGCGCGCGGTCAGCCGGTTCTTGGAGTAGTCAAGATAGAGTCCGTCCGATTCGACGGCGAACGTCTCGCCACGCCGGGGATCGGCGGCGAACAGATCCCGCAGGGACACCTCGGAGATCTCGCGCAGATGCGTGGTGAGCGCCGCCCATTCCTCGGTCGCGGCGATGTCCAGCGGAGCCACCGGGGCAGCGGGCTCGGTTGTCGACATGACGTGGGATGCCCTTCCTCGCAGGTTCAACATGTGCCGCAGTGCCCATCATCCGCACTGCGGCGACGGCGGCGCTCGCCAGCCCCGTCGGCCTGCCCGTGTCGCCGATCCGGCACGCCGGACCGGCCGGCCGGGGGTAGGGAATGGGGGGTCAGGGCCGTAGGATCACCAGGAACCCGACGAAGGGCGTCATTGCAGGCCAGGATGGTTCTCGGCGCACGGGTGGCGGTACAGCGGATGCCCGGCGTGGTAGCGGACGGATCTGGACCTTGTTGATAGATAAATCTCGGGTGGAGGCGGCGCTTCCCGGTTACTCCGTCGAGGGCGACCTGGGCCGGGGTGGCTACGGGCTCGTGCTGGCCGGCCAGCACCGGCTCATCGGCCGCAAGGTCGCGATCAAGATCCTGCTGGACACCTCCGACGACCCCGATCTGCGTGCCCGCTTCCTGTCCGAGGCTCGGGTGCTGGCTGAACTGGACCATCCGCACATCGTGCGTATCCACGACTACGTGGAGCACGAGGGCACCTGCCTGCTCGTCATGGAGCTGCTCTCCGGCGGCACGCTCAAACAGCGGATGAGCTCGGGACCGGTCTCCGCCGAGACCACCTGCTCGATCGGGCTCGCGGCCGCGGCCGCCCTCGCCACAGCGCACGGCCACGGAGTGCTGCACCGGGACATCAAGCCGGACAACATCATGTTCGTCGGCGACGGGCTGCTGAAGGTGACCGACTTCGGCATCGCCAAGATTTTCGACGGAGTGGAGACCACCGCCAGCGCGATCCTGGGAACGCCGCGTTACATGGCTCCCGAGCAGATCATAGGGACGCGTCTCTTCCCGTCCACCGATCTTTACGCCCTCGCGGGTGTGCTCTACGAGATGATCGCCAACCGACCGCTGTTCGGCCGTCAGATGGCGGTGCAGCCGCTGACCCACCACCATCTGACAAGCATGCCGGAACCGCTCACCATGGTTCCGCCACCCGTCTCCGCGGTGATCCTGCGGGCGCTGGCGAAGGATCCGGGCACCCGCTTCGCCGACGCCGCCGACTTCGCCCTGGAACTCGCCCGAGCGAGCAGCCGCGCGTTCGG
>NZ_CDWRCM010000027.1:0-1465 GCF_977927585.1 Frankia sp. CcWB2
CTGGCCTCCTGATGCTCGGTCTGGTGGTCGGTGCTCGGTCTGGTGGTCGATGATCGGTCTCATGGTCTGATGCTCGAACGGTTCTGACGTCGTGCTGACATGGTTGCCGATCCTGGTGTGTGCCGGTCTGGCGATCAACGGTGTGCGGCTGCGCGGCCGGCTGCGTCGCCTCGACACCCTGCCAGCCTCCGGCCGCCCGGTGGACCCCGCGCATGAGTTCCTCGTCGCGACCGGGGTCCGCCTCTCCGACAGCGGCCGACGGGCGGCCAGTTACCACGCCAGCCGGGACCGGCTCGACGTGCTCGACCTCGTCCCGGCGGACCTGACGGCCGAACGGGCGCTCGACCTCGCCCGGATGGTCGACACCCGCACCTACCGGGCCGACCGCTGCGTGCCCGGCCGCGGCGCCTTCCAGGTGCTGCTGGTCCGCTCCGAGATCCTCCAGCGGGCTGGGATCACCCGCCGGGACGGTTTCGACCCGGTGGAGCTCGTCGACATCACCGAGCGGCTGAAGACCTTCGCCTCCGGCTCGACGGATCTGGCGGTGCTGCCGGAGCTGCGTGCCGCCCGGGACGACGCGGCGATGCGCGTCCGCGTCCAGCAGCGGGCCTACCGGTTCACCCGGCAGAACCAGCTCTTCCCGTTCGTACCCCAGATCGCCACCGCGATCGGCTTCCACGTGAACCAGCCGTTCGGCCTCGCGGCCATGGCGCTGTTTTGGTTCCAGCCGTTCTTCGTCTGCGCCGGCCGGGTGCCGCTGTCCTCGCGCGATCTCATTCGTTCCCCCATCGTGCGCATCCTCGGCGGGGTGCTGTTCGTGGTCGACTCCGTGCGGGCCGGCCGGGCGCAGGCCGTGAAGGCGGCCGAGGCGAAGGCCGCCGGGCTTCCCCCAGACCCGGTCAAGCGTGCGGCCAGGCAGGAGACCGCAGCCAGCCGCGCCTCCTACTCCCAGGACGTCCAGGCTGGCCTTGACCGGTTCCTGCGCCACGACCGGGCCGACTGCCCCTGGTGCGGATCGGTCGAGCTTGCCACCCGGGTGGAGTCGCCGGACCTGCTCCTGCGCAAGCCCGGTTCCTTCCGGCTGGACGGCTGCGAGCGCTGCGGACACGTCTTCCTCAATCCGTCGCTGAGCCCGGCCGGGCGCGAGTTCTACGACCGGGACCGCTACGACGGCCTGCGCACCGATGTCGCCGAGCAGGCTCTGGCCGCGATCGCCCGCGACCGGCGCTTGCCGTCCGGCCGTTCGTGGTGCCACGGACCTGGCTGGACGTGGGGGCCCGGTACGGTCACTTCGCCAACGCGGCCCGCGAGGTATGGCCGAGGACGGTGTTCGACGGGCTCGACACCTTTCCCGGCCTGGCGAAGGGCTTGGCGCGCGGCTGGGTCGACCACGCCCACTACGGCCGTTTCCCCGACGTCGTCGACAGCCTTGCCGGCCGGTACGACGTCATCAGCATGTTCGACT
>NZ_CDWRCM010000027.1:1569-7021 GCF_977927585.1 Frankia sp. CcWB2
ACCTGGAACGCCGCGACGACCCGTCGGCGGAGCTCGACGCCGTCGCGAAGGCGTTGCCGCCTGGCGGGCACGTCGTCTGCGAGCTGGCCAACGCCGACTGCCGGCAGGCCCGCTGGCTCGGTCGGTTCTGGCCCGGCTGGGCGGTCCCCGGGCGCGCCCACTTCATCCCCGTGGAGAACCTGATTGCCGCGCTGGAGGACCGGGGGCTGCGGCCGGTCACGGTGCGCTTCGCCGCGGCGCGCCGTCCCGGTGGCCTGACCGGCGCCCTGCTGCTCGCCGTGGCCATGATCGCGCCACGCCCCATGCCGTGGCTGCCCCAGCAGGCCGGCCCGGCCGGCGCGGCCGGCCGCGTCCTGGTGATGCTTGTGGCCAGCCCCCTACTGGGACTGGCCCGGCTCCTCGACCGCCTTGCCGGCTGGTACGCGCACGACGCCCGGTACGCCGGCACCTACCTGATGATCGCCCGCAAGGAGCTCTGACCTCGACCGATCTCGGCGATGAGCGCGGTGTTGCCCATGCGTCGAGGGTTTCCTCCAGCGACTCCAGGTCGTCGACGCTGATGACGATCGCGCTGGGCCTGCCGTGCCTGGTGATCACGACACGCCCGTGCTCACGTTCGACGCTGTCCACGACCTCCGAGAGCCGGTTCTTCACCTCCGCCAGCGGCATCTGTTCCGAGAACGACATAGCCACGAGTACAGCAAGCTTGTCCTCCGTCGGGGCTAGGGTGCCGGATCGATGGGTCGGACCGGCCAGGTCTCGAGGCGCCAGGCGGCGTCCCAGAACATCAGCAACATGCGTGGACCGGTTGACCGGAATGTGCGGCGCGGCACAGGGATACGGGACGTGCCGAACGAATGTCCCGCGGAGCTCAGGAGGCCAGCGCCCGCGGAGCGCGCGGCACCGACGCTGACCAGCCGCGGTCACGCAGCGCCCCGCCTACGAGGGAAGCCACCTCGGCCGGGGCGTCCCGCGCCAGGCGTGCCGGCAGACGGATGAGAAGCTGGCCCGTCGGCTCGGCGACGACCGTCGGCCGGGGGGCCGTCGCCTGGATCTCCACCCGTACGCGCCACGGCTCGTACCAGACGTCGAGGCGCGCCATCGGCTCGTCCGCGGGCCCGTCGACACTCGGGGTCCCCGCCGGCAACCCCCACTGCGCCTCGATGCGGCGGTACATGATCTCGGTGAGGTGCGGCGCGTCCCGGCCCAGGTCGTCCAACGTCTCGGTGATCAGCGTCCGGCGGCTGATCGGACCACGCCGGGCCAGCGCGGTCCGCAGGCTCGCGACGGTGACGAAACGCCGGCGGACGGCGTCGACGAGCAGGCCCTGCGCGTCCGCGCGGGTAGACGCCCACTCGGCCATGTCGATGACGGACCGGGCGGGGGCCGTCCGCCGGGGCAGGTGGAGGGGATCGATCTCGGTGATGTCGAGCCGAGCGCTGTGCCGCAGAAGCACGCCCGGCGGCGCGGCGATCCGACGGTCGGTGGGCAGGAGAACCGTCACCGGGCCGGTGTCGTAACCGTCCAGACCCGCGAGCCCCGCCGCGCAGGCGCCCGCGAGCACCGCGTCCGGGCCGACGGCCTGCAGGGCCCCCCACAGCTCCTGCATCCTCGTCACGGGTGCGGCGGCCGTGATCAGCACGCCGCGGAAGGGTTGCTGCCAGCGGCCGTCGTTCAACCGTCGGCGGATCTCGTCGCGGGTGATGCCGGCGTTGATCGCATCGCGCATCGTGATCACGCCGGCCTGCATGGTGGCGATCTCCTGCCAGGAGAGTCGGCCAGGGTTATGGGCCATGAGAAGACGATGGCGGTTGTCTGTCCGTTGGGCCAGAACCTTTTTCGGGCTGTGGATAACTTTCGGCTGTCTCCTTCCTGACGGCCGCGTTCCGGCCCGGGTCAGCCATGCCCCGGGTGGTGGTCCCCGACGCCGGGAACCCATCCCCGCGTCCCCGGGTGAGTGCTCTGACCCCCGGAGCCGCCGGAGCCGCTGGGACGTGTCTTGGGCGGGACGAGCCGGTAGACCTCCTCGTCGGCCGGCGGTTGCTGGCCGATGCCCGGAAACCCGACGGGCGGGGCGGGCTCGATCCGACGCCGTTCCTCCGCGCCGGTCCGCGCCAGACCGGCATGATCAGTACCAGCCTGGCCCGTACCAGCCTGGCCCGTACCAGCCTGGCCCGCGCCGGACTGGATCATCCCGGCTCCGGCGGTTCCGGCGTGGTGACCCGCCAGGGGCGCGGCGGCCGCGTCGGGTACGGACCAGCGGTCGGCCGGGGAGACCCCGGGCAGCAGGACGGTGCCCGGATTGCAGTCCCCCGGCACCACCCGTCCCGCCCCATCGACCGGGTTGACCAGCAGGAATGCGGTCGCCGGCAGGGTCTGGACGGTGGTCGGCTCCACGGTGAACTCGTAGACCCGCTGGGAGGTCGTGCCGTCGGTCGTCGAGTCGCTCACCGACGAGTTTGTCGTGCGCTGCCAGGTCTGCGATCGCGACGTCGTCACCGACTCCTGCCATCCGGCGTTCTTCGACGTGTTCTGCAACCAGGGCGGCAGCCGGGTGCCGTCGTAGGTCCGGCCGGTTCCGCCGCTGGTGCCGGCCGTCTCCGAGGTGCCGTCCTGGTCACCGACGCTGTCGCTGTCGCCGGCCGTGAAACTGCGCCCCACCTGGGCCGTCACCTGAGACATGACGAAGCGGTAACCACGCCCGATGAACTCCGCCGCGGTCGCGGCGTCCTTACCGTTTCCCAATCGCATGATGATAGTCGAGCCCCCCTGGCTGCCCAGCACCCGTTCGGCGTCGTCGGCGAGCCGTTCGAAGAGCAGCACGAGCCGCACCCCGGCGAGCTCGGCGTGGCGGGTCAGCCCGGTCAGGACCGCTCGGCCGAGATGGTCCGCCCCGGCGACAACCAGCATGTCCCGGCTGGTCGGCCCGCCCCGCTGGCGGCGACGGAGCTGGTGGAGCACGGTCTGGACGAGGAGCCGGTCCGCGAGTTCCTTGCGGTGGGCGGACGAGTCCCGGCTCGACGTGGCGAGAACCCGCAGCCCGGGTACCGGCCACCAGGCCGCCAGCGGACGGGGCACACTGTCGGCCCTGGTCGTCGGCACCCTGGTCGTCGACCTACCGGCTGCGGCCGTCAACATGTGGGCCTCGACCGTCGCGGCCGGTGCCATCGCGGCCGGTGCCGTTGCGGCCGTGGCTGGTGGTGGCGGGCTGAGCGCCTCCAGCGAGGAACGCAGGTAGCGCAGCTCATCGGCGATCCGGTCGCCGCGGCCGAACGCGTCCATGTGCGCGGTGAGCTCCCCGGCCTCGGCCGTCGACAGCGACATGGCCGCGCTGCCGTCGTCGAGACCTTCGAGGACGCGCAGGCCCTCGGCGAGACGGCGAATGCTGAGCCGTTCGTACAGAACGACGGCGACGGTGGTGACCAGATCCGCGTGCAGGGCGCGTCGGTGCGGATCATCGCCGCTCTCCTGGGACAGGCCGAACGCGTCGGCGACGAGCTCGCCGGCCTCCCGCGGCCCGAGGCCGTCGAGGAGTGCCACCTCGTCGAGCTGGCGGGGCAGGTCCCAGGACTCCACCGGCCAGCGCGCCTGGCCGGCGAGGCGCGCCAACCCCCCGCCCACCGTCCGCTCGCTGAGATCGACGAGCAGGATGCCGGTGCCGCCGGTGAGCACCGAGCAGCCCGCGGTGGCCAGCAGGCTCGCCCATCCGTCGCCGGTTCCGCCGAACACGTCGATCCTGGGGGTCGCCGCGGAGGCCGAGACGGGATAGAAGACGGCGGTGGCCTCCCGGCGTTGCAGCTCGGCCCGGTCGTGCGCGTCGACCTCGGTCTGCCAGGACGTCAACGCCTGTAGGTAGCGGGTGTACCCGTCGGCCCGGGCCGACGCGGCCCGGGATCGCGTCCGGCCCAGCCAGCAGTGCAGGACCAACGGAGGCAGGCACGCGACCACGGCGAGCGAGTCCCGCCGGGACGAAGAAGAAACCCCCCTCGCCCGCGAGCAGCGTGCCGAACACCACGAAGGCCATCGGCAGGACGAGCCGGGTCAGCAGGGCGCGGACGGCATGGTTTCGCCGGGCCGTGAGCGCGGTCAGATCGGGCGGTTCGGGCTCCTGCCAGGCCGGTTGACGGTCGGCGAGCGGGCTCGGGGTCGATGGACCGGTGTCGACGAACTCCCAGCCCCAACGCTCCCGTGGAACGAAGAGCCCCTGGATCAGTCGGGCCTCAGCCGTGGTCAGCGTGCCCACCCCCATCGCCGACCCTCCGCCGTCCCACTCGCCTGCTCCTGCGTTGCCGCCCACCGTGTCGCCGCCCACCATGCCGCGACTCCCCGCTCCCGATCATTGTGCACCTGGAAACGATCTCGGCACGTCCGGTGTCGATACCGGGGCGTTACGTGGCCATTATGGCGTATGGTGTCCACTCTGTCGCATTCCGCCGTGCATGCAGGCCCTGCCGTGCATGCCGGCCCTGCCGTAGCGCCCCGACGGTCGACGGGCCCGGGCGCTCAGTCCTGCGCTGTCCCGAACGTGGGTGCCGTCCCGATGGGCGGGCCGGGGGCGATGGCTGCCGCGGTGGACTCCGGTGGGGCGCTCCCCGGTCCGCTCGGCGCGGGGCCGACGAGGTCGGAGATCTGAGTGGCCAGCTCGGCCAGTCCGTCGCCGGTGCATGCCTGGTGGAGTGCGTCCGACAGCGAGGCGGCATCCGCCGCGCCGGTGAGTTCCCGGACCGCCGCGGTGAGGCCGCTGACCGCCGGATCACCGATGTTGACCTTCTCCCGGCCCGGAGCGTAGAGGGCACTGTTCTTCATCCGGGTGAGCTGTTTGCCCACGGTCTTGCCCGGCAGGGTCAGACCGCGCTCGCGCCAGGCCGCGGTGAGCGGATGCGGGCCCGCGTCGGCCCCCCGCCGGCGCACCGCGTCGATCAGTGCCTGCCGGACGTCCTGCCAGCGGTACACGCCCGCGGTCAGGTGCCGGGAGTCGACGGTGTTCGCCGCGTCTGCCGCGTCTGCCGCGTCCGCCGGGGACGGCGGCAGGCCGAGGAGCCGGCGCAGCGTCGCGAGCAGGGCGGTGGTGAAGTCGTCGGGGTCGACGAAGGGGCGCAGCGCGGCGGCGCGGGCGTCCGTCGCCCGGTCGGCGGCATGGGCGAGCGCGCAGTCGAGGATGCGACCCGGCAACGCAGCGAGGGTGGTCCGCAGGGGTTCCGCCGGAGCGAACGGCGCGATCCCGAGCAGATGGGTGAAGCCCATGACCTGGTGCGCGGCCACCGCCTCGACCCACACCACCAGCAGGGGATCGCGGGCCGCGGGGGCGGACGTCTCCGTCTCCTCCAGGGTGCAGGCGGGACCGGCGACGCAGGCCGCGCCGCAGCCGAGGCTGCGCCGTCTGGCCAGGGGCACCTGGTCGTAGTGCGCGAGGCGCGCGCTTTCCCGGTCGTCTCCGGCGACCATCCGGGCC
>NZ_CDWRCM010000027.1:7460-16288 GCF_977927585.1 Frankia sp. CcWB2
GCACGGGACGGTCCATGCCGTCCGCGCTCACCGCCGCCACTCCCGCCGGCAGCGCGACGACCAGCTCGGACTGGTCGTCGCGCAGGTTCATTGTCGCGCCGACGGCTTCCCGGTCGTCGGCGGCCGGGAGCCGGTGCATCACCTTCAGCGCGGTGTTCTTGATAACGTCGGGAAGGATTTTCGCTGGGATCTGTTCCACGACAATGAGCCCCTCGCCGTAGGCGCGGATCTCCGCGAGCAGCGAGGCGAACAGGTCGACGGCGGCCGCGGCCGGGCCGTCGGTGACGTTCTTGAGCAGCCGGTGGGCCTCCTCGAGGACCAGGACGTGGCGCAGTCCGCCCGCGCCCGCGTTGCCGTACCGGACCCGCAGATGCTCCACGACGCGGATCAGGACGGCGCCGAGCAGGAACGCCTTGTCCTGGTCGCTGGTGATGTCCTCCAGCTCGAAGACGACGTTGCGCGCCAGCAGGGCGCCGATGTCGATCGGATGCCCGCCCTCGAAGAACCGACCGGGAGAACCCTCCCGCAGGCTGCCGATGCGCACGTCGACAAAGCCCCGGACGTCCGCCGTGACCTCCGCGCCGTAGCCGATATTCTCGACCACCCTCGTCGCGGTGCGCTGCAGGTCCCCGAGGGTCGGATATCGCCTGCGCACGTCGACCTTCGGGTCCTCCTTCGGCCCGGCCACCCGGAATCTGGGCCGGTGCGCGGGCTCCGGCCGGTCCAGCACCAGGTTCCATCCCAGGTCTTGGTAAGAGACCGTCAGCGCGCGGGCGAGCACCTGGGGGAACGGCTCGTGCGCCTCGAACGCCGCCAGGAACAGGGCCCGGACGAGATCGATGTGGCTCTGCAAGGGAAAGCCGGGCTCGGGTTCCAGCGGGTTCAGCGACGCCGGTGGAGCGTCGAGCCGGCCCGGCCTGATGACGAGCACCTGGGCGAGGCCGGCGAGCCGCCCGGCCATCCGGGCGTACTCGGCCTTGGCCGGCTCCAGGACCAGCCACGGAACGGGCGCCGGAGCACGGGTCAACGACTCCAGCAGCGACCGCACGGTCTGTGACTTCCCGGATCCGGTGGCGCCGCAGACGAAGGCGTGCCGGTTGAGCGTCGCGCGGGGAACCGAGAACGCGCCGGCCGGCATCCAGCCGGCGTCGAGCACGTCGCCGAGCCGAACGGCGCCGGGCGTTCCCCGGGGGTCCGCGGGACCGGACCGGTTCGGACCCTCGGGCGTCACGTCGAAGGCGTGCGGTGTGATCAGGGTGATACCCGGCAGCTCACGGCCGGGCGGCCGGGCCAGCGCCGCCAGCAGCTCCGCGCTCGCTCGCGGCGAGGGCCGCGGCGAGCCGGCCAGCCCGCCGGTTCCGGTTCCGGCTCCGACCCCGGCTCCGGCTCCGACCCCGCCGAGGGCCCCGCGAACGAGGTGACCGGGCCGGTCGGACTCAACGTGTAGGGCAGCCGGTCGAGATCGCTGGAGCTGCACAGCAGGGCGGCCAGCGAGACCGCGCCGGCCGGGGTCACCCCACCGACCAGGATCTCCACGTCCCACATGCCGCTCGACGCGCCCCGGCCCAGTTCCCGGTAGCGGGCCTCCGCGCGCTCCAGGTCGAGCCGGGTGCCCTGGTCGTTCTCCCGCCGGCGCAGCACGGGAATCGATCGCGAGAGGTCCGCCCGTTCCTCGGCGAGATGTTCGGGGGGCACCGGCCACGCGAGCACAAGCCAGGCGAACGGGCCGACGAGATGCGCGGCGTAGTCGTCGAACGATCCGCGGCGGGTGTCCGGCGGCCGGACGTCGGTGCCGGGATCGGCGGCCCACAGGGCATCCGGGAGGCCTTCGCACCGCAGCCAGTAGGGGAAGCCTGCGAGCTGGGCGGGTACGGCGTCCGGTGGCAGCGCCACCGCTGTCGATCCCGGCGGGTACAGCAGCGGAACCGCGGTTGCGGCTGGTGTCGACGTGGCTGTTGCGAGCGACGTGGCCGGTGTCGACATGGCCGCCGCGGTCGGGTCTGTCGTGGTCGGGCCCGCCGGGAAGAAGGGGCGGCCGCCGGCGAGGAACCGGATGTGCGCCTCACCCGGGCCCCGTAGCCAGGCGACGGCGATTCCCGGCCGGGCTGCTCCCGGCACCGGGTACGGGCCGCCGCGAGTGGACGCACCGGAGACGGTGGGTTCGTGGCCGGGCCCGAGCGAGGTCAACTGCGCGTACGCGCCGACGAGGGCGGCGAAGAGCGCGGCCGGTACGGGATCGGGCCGGTCGGGTGTGTCGGGTCGCCGAGGGGCGGTGAGGATGCGGTGGAACCGGAAACCGGCGAGCACGATCGGAGGGGCCTATTCGTGCCGGCTGCGCCGGGAACGGCCGCCGGCCGTCCGTACCACCATGCCGGGCTCCTCGTGGTCTTCGTCTCGTCTCTCCGCGAACATACTTCTGATCATCGATGCCGATGTGGCAATCTATCACCCTCCGCTGGGCATTGGATCCGGATCGTGTCCATCATTGCTCGAAGTACTTGAATTCTGAGATCGGGGAGGAGCGAGGGTCGAACATGGAGGCATGGACGGTTGTCTCCGATCGTCACGGTCCCGGGCGCATGGACTCCCGTCGTCGTGATCGCGGTCTGCGGGTGTCGTGGGCCGACGCACCGGCGGCTGCTCCGGGATACCTCCCCGAGTCGGGGTACCTCGCCGGGCTGGGCTACCTCGCCAGGTCGGCGCGAATGATACGTATTGTCATCGCCGGTGCATTATGGCCGCAGCCGGATGGCGCGGGCGTGGCGGCCGCCGGGGGTGGCAGAGGTCACGGGGGTGGCAGAGGTCAACAGTGCGTCGCCGCCCCGCCCGTGGCGTCGTCCCGGAAGTCGGAGGCATGGCCGATCATCGCAGGAATCGCCGCCGGACCGAGACGCGTACGAGCCCCCCGCGGGGTCGCTCGGTCGCGGTCGGTGCCGCCGCGGTGGGTGTGACGTTGGCCGTGGGGGCGGCCAGTGCACTTCATCTCAGCAGTCCCGGCTCGGACCCGGGCTCCTCGCATGACCTGTCGGTGTCCCTACCGTCCGGGCCCAGGGGCGCGCCCCAGCTCGGACGCACATCCGGGCTCGATCCCACCTCCGAAGCACGCCCGGCGGGAGTGGGTGGGCCGGTGAGGACGAGCCGGGCGGCCGGCACCGGCGCGGACGGTCGGGCGGGGCCCGCCTCCGACCTCACGGCGATCCCCGAGGTCGGACCGGTGATGATGACGAAGATCCCGCAGGCCGCCCGGCAGGTGATCGTGGTGAGCGGCATCGACCGGAACGCGAACACCAACAACGTGACGCTGTGGGAACGAGCCGATCCCGGCTCCGCCTGGGAGACCTACGGCGCCCCGCTGATCGGCCGCAACGGCGCCGACGGCTGGACGTATGACCATCGGGAGGGCGATCTGCGCAGCCCGATCGGCGTGTTCAGTCTCACCGCCGCCGGTGGCAAGCTGGCCGATCCGGGCACCGGTCTGCCCTACGAGTATCGCCCGTCGTTCTACCGGGCGACGGGTCCGCGGGGCGAGCTGATGCCCGACGCGTTCAACTACGTGGTCGCCATCGACTACAACCGACTGCCCGGGCATCCGCCGTCGGACCCGACCCGTCCGCTGGGCCCGCAGATCGGCGGGGACATCTGGCTGCATGTCGACCACAGATCGCCGACGCGGGGCTGCATCGCGGTGGAACAGGACGCCCTCGTGGCCATTCTCCGTTGGCTGACCCCGATGGCCCATCCCATGATCGTTATGGGAGACGCGGCGGACCTCGGCGCCGACAACGCCCGCCCCTGAGCCCCTTGCCTTGCCTATCCAGAGGGATAAATCAGACACAAAAGCCTCTGGACAGGCAAGGAAGCCGGTGAGGCTCAGCCGGCTGGCTTCTCCGCGTGCTGTTCCGCGTGCCCACCGAACTGCTTGCGCATCGCCGACAACAGCTTGTCGGCGAACAGGCCATCCCCGCGCGAGCTGAACCGCTCGTAGAGGGACGCTGTCAGCACATGGGCGGGAACGCCCTCCTCCACGGCGGCCAGTACCGTCCAACGTCCTTCCCCGGAGTCGGACACCCGGCCGCTGAACTCGGTGAGTCCGGGATCCTCCTGCAGCGCGGCGGCGGTGAGGTCGAGCAGCCAGGAACTAACCACGCTGCCCCGCCGCCACACCTCGGCGATCGCGGTGGTGTCGAGGTCGTACTGGTAGTACTCCGGGTTGCCCAGCGGGGCGGTCTCGGCGTTGTGCTCGGCGGACGTCGTGCCGATGTTCGCCTTGTCGAGCACCGCGAACCCCTCGGCGAAGGCGGCCATCATGCCGTACTCGATGCCGTTGTGCACCATCTTGACGAAGTGACCGGCGCCGTTCGGGCCGCAGTACAGGTATCCCTTCTCGGCCTGGGTGATCTCGCCGGTCCGGCCCGGGGTCCGCGGGATGGTGCCGACGCCGGGTGCGATCGTCTCGAACAGCGGCTCTAGGCGGGCCACGACCCCCGGTTCGCCGCCGATCATCAGACAGAAGCCGCGTTCCAGCCCGAACACGCCCCCGGAGGTGCCGACGTCGACGTAGTGGATGCCCCGCTCGACGAGCGACGCGGCACGCAGGATGTCATCCCGGTAGTAGGAGTTGCCGCCGTCGATGATCACGTCGTCCGGCGCGAAGTGCTCGGCCAGGGCCGAGACGGTCTCACCGGTCAGCCCGGCGGGCACCATGATCCAGGCAGCCCGGGGCGGACGCAGGGCTGCGGCGAACTCGGCGAGGCTCCGCGTCTCCGTGGCGCCCTCCGCCGCCAGGGCCTTGACGGCCTCGGGGTTGACGTCGTAGACCACGCATTCGTGACCACCGCGGATCAGCCGGCGCACCAGGTTGGCACCCATCCGGCCGAGTCCGATCATCCCGAGCTGCATCTTCATCTCTCCGCTGGTTCGTCTCGATGGCCCGCTCCGGCGTGTCGCCGGGACGGGCCCGGCCTGGCGCTCCTGACGCCATTCTCCGTGCTGCATCCGTGCTTCCCCGTCCGTGGTGCACGTGCTTCTCGTCTCCGAGCCGGCGCCGGCCCGGTCACGGTCCGTCCGTGCCGTCCGTGCCGTCTGGATCAGTTGGATCAGTTGGATCAGTTGGATCAGTTGGCGAGCCGGGCGGGACCCCGAAAGTTCCCGATGATCTTCGGTTGGCGTGGATCGAGCGGCAGATTCTAACGAGCAACGACGGAGGGCTTGTGAGCGAGCCGGGCAGGGCAGGGGAGGCGGCCATGGATGCCGACGCGGACGTGATTGTGCTCGGCGCCGGGCCCGCGGGCGAGAACGTCGCCGGCCGCTGTGCCGACGCGGGTCTGTCCGTCATCGTCGTCGAACGCGAGCTCGTCGGCGGGGAGTGCAGCTACTGGGGCTGTATCCCGAGCAAGACTCTCCTGCGGCCGGGGGAGGTGCTGGCGGCGGCCCGCCGCGTTCCCGCCGCGGCGTTCGCCCGGCGAGACCGGATGGTGGGCGACTACTCCGATTCCTCCCAGGTGCCCTGGCTGGTCGACAAGGGCGTCGAGCTGGTGCGCGGGACCGGGCGCCTGGTGGGGCCCGCCGGCCGGGTCGCGGTGACGCTGCTGGACGGCACCCGCCGGGTGCTGACCGCATCCCGAGCCGTGGTTGTGGCCACCGGGACGCGGGCCGCCGTTCCACCGATCCCCGGTCTCGCCGACGCCGAACCGTGGGACAACCGGACCGCGACCGGCGCGCGGAAGGTCCCGCACCGCCTCGTGGTGCTCGGCGGCGGCGCCATGGGGGTGGAACTCGCCCAGGCCTTCCGCCGGCTCGGTAGCGTGGAGGTGACCTTGATCGAGGGATCGCCCCGGCTGCTCGTCCGGGAGGAGGAGTTCGTCAGCGAGCAGCTGCGGGCCGCCTTCGAGGCGGCCGGCATCACGGTGCGGCTCGGAAGCCGGGCGGTCGAGGTCCGCCGGGCCCGGACGGGACCGGACGGCTCGGCCGGGCCGGTGACCGTCACGGTGGAGTCGGCGGATCCGGCTGAGCCGGCGGATCCGGCTGAGCCGGGTGAGCGGCGGCCGCGCCGCGATGCCGTGGTCGCCGACGAGATCCTGGTCGCCGTCGGGCGCACCCCGGCGACCGGCGACCTGGGCCTGGAGACCGTGGGCCTGCAACCCGGGCGGTTCATCGAGGTCGACGACCGGCTCCGCGCGGTCGGCGTGGCGGGGGACTGGCTCTACGCGGTCGGCGACGTCTGCGGCCGCGCGCTGCTCACCCACATGGGCAAGTACCAGGCCCGGCTGGCGGCCGACGTCATCACCGGCCGCCGGGACCTCGCCGGCGCTCCCGTGCGCGACCTGGCCGACCCGGCGGCCGTCCCGCGGGTGACCTTCACCGATCCACAGGTCAGCGCGGTCGGACTGACCGAGCGGGCCGCGCGGGAGGCCGGGATCGCCGTGCGGGCCGTGAGCGTGCCGACCGGCTCGGTGGCCGGCGCGTCGGTGCGGGGGGAGGAGATCACGGGCACGTCGAAGATCGTTGTGGACGAGACCCGCCGGGTGCTCGTGGGAGCGACCTTCACCGGTCCGGACACCCAGGAGATGGTGCACGCGGCCACGATCGCGATCGTCGGAGAGGTGCCGTTGGAGCGGCTGTGGCACGCGGTCCCGTCGTTCCCGACAGTCAGCGAGGTCTGGCTGCGCCTGTTGGAGGTCTACGGATGACGTCGTTGCGCGGACGTCGTTGCGCGGACCGCAGCACCGAAACGCCTGGGCGGGGCCGCGGATCGGGTTGGCCGAGCCTTCAGGACGGCCCGCCGGTCGCCGCCGGGGCGCGGTGGTCGGTCCGGCCCAGCCGGCGCACGTCGGGC
The DNA here is from genome assembly GCF_977927585.1 of Frankia sp. CcWB2. Lineage (NCBI taxonomy): Bacteria > Bacillati > Actinomycetota > Actinomycetes > Frankiales > Frankiaceae > Frankia > Frankia sp. CcWB2. The sequence goes on from NZ_CDWRCM010000027.1 coordinate 14,296, forward strand.
GCGCCGAGCCGGGCCGCGTCGGCGGTCGCGTCGTCGGCCTGCCGCTGCGAGGCCCGTTCGGCCTCCACCCGGGCGAGGTAGTGCTCGACCTCGCGGGCGCGGGTCGCCTGGTCCCAGCCGAGCACGGGGGCGATGAGATCGGCCACGTGCTCGGCGGCCTCCACCCCCCGGTCGATGGTCTCGATCGAGACGCGGGTCCGCCGGGTGAGCACGTCCTCCAGGTGCAGCGCCCCCTCGTGGGAGGCCGCGTACACCGCCTCCGCGGCCAGGTAGGTCGATGCCCCGCGCAGCGGCTGGGCGAGATCCGGCCGCGTCTCGATGAGGTCCAGGAGCTCCTCGGTGAGGGTGCCGTAGCGGTGCAGGAGGTGCTCGATCCAGCCGACGTGCAGCCCCGCGCGGCGGGCGAGGGTCTCCCGGGCGTTCCACAGCGCGGGGAACCCGTCCGCGCCGAGCAGCGGGATCTTCTCGGTGCACGACGGCGGCACCGCCCGGTTCATGCCGTGCACGGCCGCGTCGACGGCGTCGGCGGCCATCACCCGGTAGGTCGTGTACTTCCCGCCGGCGACCATCGTCAGCCCGGAGACGGGGCTGACCACGGCATGCTCGCGGGACAGCCGCGAGGTGTCCTCGGACTCCCCGGCGAGCAGCGGGCGCAGCCCGGCGTACACCCCGGTGATATCCGCCGCCGTGAGCGGCGTGCGCAGCACCCGGTTGACCGTGCCGAGCAGGTAGTCGATGTCGGCGCTGCTGGCCGCTGGATGGGCGAGGTCGAGGCTCCAGTCGGTGTCGGTGGTGCCGATGATCCAGTGGCTGCCCCACGGGATGACGAACAGCACGCTCTTCTCGGTGCGCAGGATCAGGCCGGTGGCGCCATGGATGCGGTCGCGGGGCACGACGATGTGCACTCCCTTGGAGGCCCGGACCGACAGCTGGCCACGTCCCCCCACCATCGCCTGGATCTCGTCGGTCCATACTCCGGCAGCGTTGATCGTCTGGCGGGCCCGCAGCTCGATCTCGGCGCCCGACTCGAGGTCACGCACCCGCACGCCGGCGACCCGGTCGCCCTCCCGCAGGAAGCCGGTGACCCGCGCGCTGGTCGCGATGAGCGCCCCGTAACGGGCGGCGGTCCGCGCGACGAACACGGTGTGCCGCGCGTCGTCGACCTGGCCGTCCCAGTACTGGATCGCGCCGACGAGGGCGTCCGGGCGCAGCGACGGGAACTCCCGCAGCGCCGCCTTGCGGGTCAGGTGCCGGTGATGGGGCATGGTGGCGTCGCCGCTCGGCCCGATGCGGGCCAGCCCCTGCCCGAGGGTGTCGTAGAGCAGCACGCCACTGCCGATGTAGGCACGTTCCCAACCGTGGCGGGTCAATGGCAGCAGGAACGGGATGGCCCGGACCAGATGGGGCGCGAGCGTGTCCAGCATGAGGGACCGCTCCCGCAGCGCCTCTCGGACCAGCGGGGCGTTGAGCTGCTCGAGGTACCGCAGCCCGCCGTGGATGAGCTTGCTCGACCGGCTGGATGTGCCGGCGGCGAGGTCGCGCGCCTCGACCAGGGCGACGGACAGGCCCCGGGTCACCGCGTCCAGCGCCACCCCCGTGCCGGTGACCCCGCCGCCGATCACGGCCACATCCACCGGATCCGCCCCCATCCGGCGCAGTGCCTCGGCGCGGCCGACCCGGTCGAGCCGGGCGGTCGAGGTTCCGTGTCTGGTCGGCGTCATCGCCAGTTGCTTCCTCTCCTGCGAACGTCCTCGCGTCCCGTCGTCGTGATCGCCCGGGACGCTCCGGCGGCTCGCCACCCATCGTGCCGGCTGTCGGTGTCCGGTGTCCGGCGCCCGGGCGCGGGATCGTTGAACGTCCATGAACGTCTGTGAACGTCCGGCCGGGGCGTGGTGGGATGCGAATGCGACCGTCCCGGGATCCCGCGTGAGGCGACCGGATGGGCGACCAGATGGAGGTCAACACCAGGATGGAGGTCAACGCATGGACCTGA